>JBKDJY010000053.1:0-33173 GCA_046345275.1 Bacteroidota bacterium | reverse complement strand
TTTTGAAGTTTAGGTAAGATAAGACTTCTAAGGTATGGACTCTATTTTTATGGGGAATCTTTATTTCGTGCTTTTACACTTTATAAGTGATTTATTTCACTCATAATCATGGTTTTATGAAATATTTGAATTATTTTTGGGGAAACTCCAGTAAACAAATACTGTTTAAAATTGTTTGATTTATTAATTAACTTTGCCAAGTTTTGCAACCCGTTAAAAATACTTTGATTAATGAAACTACTACATATAGTAAGGCAACAGCTTATTTTAAATTAACCAAGTTTAAACTTTCTGCTTTAGTCGTTTTTTCAGCGGTAATTACCTATTTTTCAATTGCTGATAATTTTGAAGCTCAAAAAATAGTAGCCCTTATTGTTGGAGGATTTTTAGTGACCAGCGCAGCAAATGGATTCAATCAAATCATTGAAATGGATTTGGATGCGCTCATGAGCAGAACTAAACTTCGTCCTTTGCCTACAGCCAATTTATCAAAAAAAGAAGCTATTTTATTTTGCTTAATCTTATCCCTTTTTGGTGTCATTGTTTTAGGGTGGTATTGTAATGTATTAAGTGGCATTGTGGGATTTTTATCAATATTTATTTATGCACTTGTTTATACACCTTTAAAATTAAAAACGCCATTTTCAGTTTTTGTTGGTGCTTTTCCTGGTGCTTTTCCAACACTCATAGGTGCCATTGCTGCAGCTGATGGCTTTGGCGAAATTCATTTTTTTGGCGTACTATTATTTTTAATTCAATTTTTTTGGCAATTTCCTCATTTTTGGGCAATTGCTTGGGTAAGTCATGATGACTATCAGCGCGCAGGATTTTTTATGCTCCCTTCAAAAGGCGGAAGAGATAAAAGTTCGAGGGCTCTAATCCTAAAATATACTTTAGCATTGTTTCCCATCTCATTGACCCCCTATTTTTTTGGTTATACTGGCTGGATGTCAGCCACATTGGTGAGTATGATGGACTTGATTTTTATTTTTCAGGCCTTTCAATTATATAAATCAGGAACAATAGAAGATGCCAGAAAACTGATGTATGGTTCATTTATTTATTTACCATTGGTTCAATTAGCATTAATGACAAAATTTTAATATCATCAAAATATGGAAGAAATATATAAACCTAGCCCAACTGTAAAACAAGAATTAGCAGATGCCAAAAAGAAAGCATCTAAGCCATTATTATGGGTTGGCATTATCAGCATCATCATGGTTTTTGCAGGTTTAACAAGTGCTTATGTCGTTCGATCGGATAGTGGAAATTGGTTGATTTTTGATATACCAAGCTCCTTCTATTTGAGTACTGCAGTACTTTTAACAAGCAGTGGTAGTTTATTTTTTGCCTTGCAAATGGCTAAAAAAAATAATCAAACTGCCATCATATTTGGAGTTTTAATAACATTTTTGCTGGGCCTTATTTTTTCTTATTTACAATATCAAGGTTGGTGTCAACTAAGAGCAGCAGGAATAGTCTTTGCTGGCAAATCTGCAAACGCTTCTGGATCTTTTTTATACCTTTTAACTTTTTTACATCTGGCGCATCTACTTGCAGGCTTAATCTCATTGTTGGTTACTTTAAAAAATAGTGTAAAGGCTAAGTACAATTCCGAAAACACTCATGGTTTGGAGCTATGTTCAATTTATTGGCATTTTCTTGATATTTTATGGGTGTATTTGTTTTTATTTTTGTTATATATTCGTTAAACTTGCATCAGTATTTTTTTAAATAAATTTTAATATGTCTCATAGTACAGAAATAGATTCAAAAGACGCTTGGGGTGGCGGTCAATCACCATTTAAAGTTAGCTATGGCAAAATGATGATGTGGTTTTTCCTTGTCTCAGATGCCTTAACGTTTGGTGGCTTATTAACCTCCTATGGTTTTATCCGTCACAAATATGCCGATGTTTGGCCAAAAGCTGAAAATGTATTTACTCATTTTCCTTTTATTGAACAACATTTGCCTTTGGCTTATGTGGGTTTAATGACATTTATTTTAATCATGTCTTCTGTTACGATGGTATTGGCCGTTGAAGCTGGTCATCGCAATGATAGAAAAAAAGTTACCATTTGGCTTCTTTTAACTATTATTGGTGGTGCTACATTTGTAGGATCCCAAGCTTGGGAATGGTTTCACTTTATTGTAGGAACTGATACTGGTGCTTTGAGAAATGTTTGGAATCAAGAGCAAGGAAAATATGTAGAACAAATTGTTTATGGCGCTAACATGACTGTGAATGAATATGGTGTTCCGCAGTTTGCTAATTACTTCTTCTTCATTACAGGCTTCCATGGTTTCCATGTATTTTCGGGAGTAATTATTAATTTAATTATCTTTTTAAATGTATTAAAAGGTACCTACGAAAAAAGAGGTCATTACGAAATGATAGAAAAAGTTGGTTTGTATTGGCATTTTGTAGATTTGGTTTGGGTATTTGTATTTACCTTTTTCTACTTATTATAAAATTATACATTCAATAAAATTTCAAAATAAATCACTTAAAATAAATTAATTATGTCAGAATTTCACGACGATTATCCATCATACGAGCATTTGGCTGCGCATAGCGACGAAGAAGGAAAAAAAACAAGGAAAACTTTATGGAAAGTTTTTTGGTATATGTTAATTATTACCATTGCTGAATTAGTTATAGGTTCCTTGGCTCCAAGTAATGGCTGGAGTGGTACTTTATGGCTAAAAACTTTATTTATAGGGTTAACCATATTAAAAGCTGCTTTCATTGTATTGGCATTTATGCATCTAGGGCACGAAACCACATTTATGAAGTACGTCATTTTATTACCTTACATTGTATTTATCTTGTATGCCATTTTCATCATTTTAGACGAAGGTATTTATAGTGGTAATTCTGAAAATCGCACCAGAGTTGATCCTTTGTTAATTAAACAACAACAAGAATTAAAATCTGGACATCATCATGCCGCAGCTCATGATACTAAAACTCACCATGATGGTGAACACCACTAAAAACATGATATATCTGAAGAGATAAATGATTAAAAAAGTAAAGCCGGTAGATTTTTCTAGCGGCTTTTTTTATGTGCCCTTGTCAATTGCAATTAGGAACATTAAAATGTGGGAATTCGTTTATAAATTAAATGCAATTCAGCACACTATTTGAAATTTGAATGGTAACTTTGGGATTCATAAATTATGAGTGATATAATTCAACATGAGTGCGGAGTAGCTTTAATTAGGTTATTAAAACCTTTAAACTACTACAAACAAAAATACGGGAGCAGTCGTTACGGCTTACATAAAATGTACCAGTTAATGGACAAAATGATTAACCGTGGCCAAGATGGTGCAGGCGTTGCTACAGTTAAATTAGATACAGAATCAGGTACAACTTATATTGACAGATTGAGAAGCGTGGCTCCGAAAGCGACTCAAGATATATTTTCGCAGATAAATGATTTATACATTGACGCTAAAAATAAATTTCCTGTTGAGTATAACGACATCAACTGGCAAAAACAAAATATTCCATTTATGGGAGAATTGATTTTGGGACATTTGAGATATGGCACGTTTGGCGGAAATACAGTGGCTAGCTGTCATCCGTTTAGAAGGCAAAATAATTGGAAGGCAAGAAATTTATTAGTTGCTGGAAATTTTAACCTCACCAATGTTGATGAATTACTTGAACATTTAATTGAATTAGGTCAGCATCCTACCGAAAGAGCAGATACGGTAACGGTAATGGAAAAAATTGGCCATTTTTTGGATAAGGAAAATGATCGTCTATTTAAAATATTTAAAGAAAAAGGTTTAAATAATTTTGCTATTTCAAAAGAAATTCAAAAAAACATTGATGTGGCCAACATCTTAATTGAAAGCAGTAAACGCTGGGATGGTGGATATGTTATGGCAGGAATGTTTGGGCATGGAGACGCTTTTGTTTTAAGAGATCCAAATGGCATTCGTCCAGCTTATGTTTATCAGGACGATGAGGTTTTAGTGGTGGCAAGCGAAAGACCTGTGATACAAACTGTTTTTAATGTTCCCATAGAAAGTGTTAAAGAATTAAATCCAGGATATGCCATCATCGCAAAAAAGAGTGGGGAGATAACACAACAAGAAATCTTACCTCCACTTGAAAGAACGGCTTGTTCTTTTGAAAGAATTTATTTCAGTAGAGGCAATGATGCAGATATTTATAAAGAACGTCAGTCACTGGGAAGATACCTTGTGCCTCAAGTTTTAAAAGCAATTGATTATAATTTAGAAAATGCTGTTTTTAGCTATATTCCAAATACCGCAGAAATTGCTTTTGGTGGCCTCATTGAAGGAATTGATGAACACAATAATAAATTAAAAGCAACTGAGATTTTAAAACTTGGAAAAAACATTACTGAACCAACTTTAAGTAAAATTTTATCATCTCATCCTCGTATCCATAAAATCATTATTAAAGATGCTAAGCAACGTACTTTTATTACAGATGATGAAAGCAGAGACAGTTTGGTTAATTTAGTATATGACATTACGTATGAAACCATCAAAAAAAACATTGATACATTAGTTGTTGTTGATGATAGCATTGTAAGAGGCACCACGTTAAAACAAAGTATTTTAAAAATATTAGATCGCTTACAACCAAAAAAAATCGTTATCATTTCATCTGCTCCTCAAATTCGTTATCCCGATTGTTATGGGATTGATATGGCGGTGCTAGGTAAATTTATTGCATTTAATGCAGCCATTGCTCTTATCAAAGAAACAAAAAAAGAATCCATTTTAAATACATTGTATGAAAGAGCAAAAGCAGAATTACTAAAGCCAAAGGAAGAGCAAGTAAATGTTGTGCAAGATATTTATAGGACATTTACAAATGAAGAAATTGCTAAAAAAATTGCTGAACTTTTAAAACCAAAAGATTTAAAAGCTGAACTACAAATTATTTTCCAAACCATTGAAGGATTGCACCAATCATGCCCATTAAACTTAGGTGATTGGTATTTTACTGGGAACTATCCAACTTCTGGCGGCAATAAGGTTTCAAATAAAGCTTTTGTAAATTACATGGAAGGTAAAAACGAAAGGGCTTATTAATTTGAGTTTTAATTCTAAGGATTAAACTTTTAGAATTTGAATCAAGGATGGTTAAAGCGTTGTTTTTATTCATGTTTAAAAACATCAGAACTTTTAATTTGATTAAAAAAAATCTTTCATTCTTAAATGTATGAATAGAGTATCAGAAAATTAATGTAATTATTTTTATATCATAGCCTGTTGGGCTTTATCCCAAAAAATAAAAGTATGATTATAAGAAAAATAGAGGCATGAAGGAAGGAATTTACACCCCTCTCATTCAATTAAATATTGAAAACTAAGTTTTAAAAGCGTATTTTTGGATTGATATGGAATCTAAAATTAAATTAGCAAATTACACAGTGCCATTTCCATTTATCTTGTTTTACCAAGGTAATTATTTAGAAGCACCTACCATTAATTTAATTGCAATTGTTGAACAACATTTTAAAAGCTCTATTAAAAAATCAAATCTCAAAACAGTAATTTACACACTGATAGAAGCCCTTCAAAATATTGAGCGCTATAGTGCTCACGCGATTTCATCAGAAGATTTTGCGTTAATTTATCAAGACCAAAAACATTTAAATATTTATACCTATAATACCATTAAAAATGATAAAATAGTTAATTTAAAAAAGACATTAGAAAATATTACTGCAAAAAATAAAGACGAATTACGTGATAAGTTTATGGAAGTACTGGCCTCTGATACAAAAACCGAAAAAGGTGCTGGGCTTGGATTAATTGATTTGGCTCGAAAAAGTGAAAATAATTTATCGTATTCTTTTGAAACTATTTCTGACGAATACTCTGGTTATTTACTCAGTTTTTCGCTGGCACTAGATAAAGAAATTGACGAAAAAGCCGAAAACATTAATGACCCATCTGATATCATTAAAACATTAAAAGAAAATTTCAAATTAAATAAAAGCAGTTTATATTATGCTGGAAACTTTTCTGTTAATTTCATCCAATCTTTAATAGATATGTTAAAGGTTGTAAAAAAGGATGAGGCTACAAGTGTCAATACAAAAACGCATCATATTTTGATAGAACTGAATCAAAACGTAAAAAAACATTCTTACAAATTAAATGACACAATCAAAGGTCAGCTCTTTATTGAATGGAAAAATAATGGACTTGAAGTAAGTACCTACAATTTAATTGAAAATAAGAAAAACGAAAAATGTATTTCTAAAATTGACATGCTCAATGCAAGCAATGATTTAAATGAATTAAAAGAAATTGGAAAAAAACAACTTTCTAATCTTGACGCTAATGATGGTTTGGGATTAATTGATGTAGCTACTTTAATTTATCCTGAAAAAATTAAATATTTGTCAGTTAAAAAAAATGAAGAAATTAATGAATTAATTATAACCTCTAGAATAAATTATGAATCCAGCAACATTTAAAATAGAAGCTCAAGAAGACACTCCCTTAGTGATTTTTGAAAAAACAGAGGGTAAAAATGTTATTGTTATGAAAGGGATTTTAATGCCTGAAAATGCATTTGATTTTTTTCAACCACTATCAGAAAAAGTATTTAGCTTTTTTGAAAACATATCAAATATGACGCTTGATATCACTTTAGATTACATGAATTCGATGTCTAATAAACAAATATTAAAGCTTATTGTTAGCATCTATGAAAAATCGAATGATTTAAAAGTTATTTGGAGGCATAAAAAAGATGATGAATTAATTAAATTAAAAGGAGAAGAGTTCCAATCTGTTTTCCCTAACATTAATATTAGCATTGAGGCTTATTAAAATTTACTCAACTACAATCACACCATCCGTTTGGTTTTTTTTCACATTTCCAATTAAAATTAATGTTGCAACTCTAACCAACGCAGCATTTTTTCGTCAATCTCTTTTGATATAAAACTAAATTTAGAAGATAATTTTTCAATTTCCGAAGCGTTTGTAGAGATTCCAGCCAATTGAATTTCAATTTGTTTTTTTTGATTTTCTAATTGAGGCAATTCAACTTCTAATGTTTCAAGCTCTTTCTGTTCCTTGTAAGAAAGTTTCTTTTTATCGCTTGCAACGTCTGATTTCAGAGAAACAACATTAACATCTTCATCATTTTTTTTATCACTTACCTTAAGTTTTTTTTCTTCTCGTTCTAATTCTTCTGCCTCAGCTTCCGAATCAAATTTCCACTGACGGTATTCACTGTAATTTCCAGGAAAATCTTTCACAATCCCGTTTCCTTCAAAAGCAAAAACATG
The DNA here is from genome assembly GCA_046345275.1 of Bacteroidota bacterium. Taxonomy (GTDB): domain Bacteria; phylum Bacteroidota; class Bacteroidia; order B-17B0; family Aurantibacillaceae; genus UBA4416. The sequence goes on along the minus strand of JBKDJY010000053.1, from coordinate 25,866 downwards.
ATCTACCAATCTATCTAAAAAATAACGATCATGTGACACGATGAGCACACAGCCTTGAAAATCAAGTAAAAACTCTTCTAAAGTTTGTAAAGTAATAATGTCTAAATCATTCGTTGGTTCATCTAATATTAAAAAATTAGGATTACGAACCAACACGGTTAACAAATACAACCGTCTTCTTTCTCCCCCACTTAATTTGCTAACGTGTCCATATTGTACTTCTGGCGGAAAATTAAAACGTGTTAATAAACCTGAAGCACTTAATGAAGTGCCATTTGCTAAAGGAATAAATTCTGCAATATCTTTTACAACTTCTATGACCCTTTTATCTTCGGCAACTTGAATGCCTTTTTGAGAATAATAACCAAATACGATTGTATCTCCAACAGAAACTTTGCCGGCATCAGGGGGCTCAATGCCTTGCAACATATTTATAAAAGTACTTTTCCCAATGCCATTAGGGCCAACTATTCCAATTTTTTCTCCTTTGATAAAAGTATATGAAAAGGCCGACAATATTTTTTTATCACCAAATGATTTTTGTAATTTATGTACTTCAATAATTTTACTTCCGATGCGTTCAACTTTTACGCTCAACTCAATTTTTTTATCTGTATTTTTTTTTCGTGCTTTGGCTTCAATATCTGTAAAAGCATCTACTCTTGATTTTGACTTTGTCGTGCGTGCTCGCGGCTGTTTGCGAACCCATTCCAATTCCCTTTTATATAAATTTTTTGCTTTATCTAATTCTGATGCTTCTATCATCATTCGCTCGGCTTTTTTTTCCATGTAATATTGGAAATTGCCTTTGTAATCGTGTATCGAAAAATTATCGATTTCAATAATCTTATCGCAAACTTCATCTAAAAAGTAACGATCATGCGTAACCAATAAAATGCTTTTTTTATACGAATGAAGATAATCTTCTAACCATTCGATTAAATTGACGTCAAGATGATTGGTGGGTTCATCCATGATTAATAAATCGGGTTCGTTTAAGATTACTTGAGCAATGGCTAATCTCTTTTTTTGTCCACCACTTAAGGTGTTGACTTTTTGCGTTAAATCTAATAAGCCTAAATTAGAGCAAACCAAGGTAATTTGCGTTTCAACATTCCACGCTTCAAAATCATTCATTTTATTGGTTAAAACATCCAATTGATTTTCAGTTTTTTCAGTTGGATTTGCGTAGTGCGTTTCAACCAACCGTGTATAATCAATGGCTGTTTTAACCAATTCACTATCGCCTGAATAAATGGCTTCAAGAATGGTGTGATTTTCGTTCAGTATGGGTTCTTGACTCAAAAACGAAATACGTAAATCTTTTCTAAATACAACTTCACCAGAATCGGCGATTTCTTGTCCTTGTAATATTTTAAATAATGTTGATTTACCCGAGCCATTCTTTGCAATTAAAGCAACTTTATCTCCATAGTTAATTCCGAAATTGATATTTTTAAATAAAACCTTGTCGCCATAACTTTTACTTAATTGATTTACTGATAATAGATTCATTTGTTTTTTTGATATAATTTGAAAGTAACTGATTTATTGTGTTGAGATGTTAATGGATGAAAAGTATATTTAAAACTTGGTTTCAAAATCCATTTTTATTTTAAATTTTTTTCAATTAAAAATCGAAGTTTGTCTTTGTTTAAATTAGCATTAATTTCTCCTCTTGCTGTTAAAGAAACGTTTCCTGTTTGTTCTGATACAGTAATTGCGATGGCATCTGTCGTTTCTGTAATACCAACCGCTGCACGGTGCCTCATCCCGAAATTCGTCGGAAAATTTTCTTTTTCTGTCACAGGCAATACGCATCGAGCAGCAATAATTCTATTATCTTTGATAATAACGGCTCCATCATGCATGGGACTGTTTTTATAAAAAATATTTTCAAGCATTTTATCAGAAAGTGCTGAATCTATTATTTCGCCTGTATTGATATAAAATATTAAATCAGATTTTTTAGAAATAACAATCAAGGCTCCTGTTTTTGTTTCACTCATATTAAAACAAGCTTTAATAATCTCTTCAGAATTGATTAAAAATTTGCTTTGAATTGAATTAGTTTGATGTGTAAAGGAAAAAATATTTTTCCAAGATTTGTTCTTAAAAAATTCATTGGAACCAATGTATAATAAAAACTTTCTGATTTCTTGCTGAAAGACAATAACAATGGTTATAACGCCTACATTAATAAATCGGCCAAGAATAGATCCAAGTAATTTAAATTCGAATGCGCGAACTAAAATGTAAACAATATAAATTAATATAAATCCAATAAATACCTTAACAGCTGCGGTGCCTTGCACTATTCTGAACAATTGGTAAAGAATAATGGCTACCAAAAAAATATCAAGAACATCAATGATGCCGAAAGACAAAAATAAAATATAAAGAGAGGTTATCAATTCAAAGTATAATTCACTAAAGAGCCTGTTTATATAATAAACAGGCTCGCTAAAGATGTTCTAATGACGCTTATGATATTACTGAAGACAACACGGAATTCATGCTTCTTACTGCATCAGCACTTTTTGCAAATAGAGCTTTTTCAGTATCATTTAATTTGAAATCAACGATTTTTTCCCATCCATTTTTTCCAATTAAAACAGGCACTCCTAAACAAATATCATTTTGTCCGTATTCTCCTTCCAACAAAACGCTACTAGCAATTAATTTTTTTTGATCATTCAAAATGCTATCTACAATGGTTGCAACCGCTGCACCTGGCGCATACCAAGCAGAAGTTCCTAACATGCCAGTTAATGTAGCGCCACCAACCATTGTATCTGCAGCAACTTTATTTAAAGTTTCAGCGTCGATAATTTGTGAAACTGGAACGCCTTTATATGTGGCTAAACGAGTTAAAGGAATCATTGTTGTATCTCCATGCCCACCAATAACTACGCCATTGATATCGCTAGGAGGAGCATTTAAAGCTTTTGATAAATAATAATTAAAACGAGCACTATCTAAAGCACCTCCCATTCCTATGATTCTGTTTTTTGGCAATTTACTTTCTTTTAAGGCGAGATAAGTCATTGTATCCATTGGATTAGAAACAATAAGGATAATTGCATTTGGAGAATGTTTTAAAACATTTTCGGTAACATTTTTTACAATGCCAGCATTAATTCCTATTAATTCTTCGCGTGTCATGCCTGGTTTACGTGGAATTCCAGAGGTTACAACAACAACATCACTGTTTGCTGTTTTAGCATAATCATTTGTACTTCCTGAAATTTTAGTATCAAATCCATTTAAAGAAGCTGTTTGGCTTAAATCCAAAGCTTTTCCTTCAGCAAAATTTTCTTTAATATCTAATATTACAACCTCACTTGCAATTTTACGTAATGCAATATACTCTGCGCTTGTGGCACCAACATTTCCTGCTCCGATTACTGATACTTTTGTCATGATTTTTATTTTAAAAATTATAATTTTATGATTTATGTATTCAAAAGTAGGTGTTTTTGTTTATTTCAACAAATCCAATTTCTACGCCGTGTTTTATTAACATTTAGAATCCCAAAGCTCCCAATTTATTTGGTACAAAAAAGCAAAACGCATTAAAAAATAGGCTTGAATAAATTCGAAGCCTGGATTTGATGTTTGAGAAAACCTAATTTTTATCTGTTTGTTTTTCCTTCTGAACTAATTTGGATAAAGTAAATTTCATTTGCCAAATTTTCGATATTAAAAATGTAAGCCTATTAAAATTTAATCCCAACAACAATCACATCATCCGTTTGGTCTTTTTTACCTTTCCAATTGTTTAACTCATCATTTAATTCTGATTCTGCTTGAGAAAAATTATCTGCTTGAGAAATTTTAATTAATAATGAATTCATTCTGGTAATATTATATTTTTCGAGTACGCCATTTATTTCTCTAAATTGATCGCAAAAACCATCACTGGTCAAATAAATGCAATCTCCTGTTTTAATTTTTATGATTTTGTCTTCGACCTCGTCTTCATTAAAATTTGAGCCTATGGCTTTTGGTGAAACTTTATGATAGATTAATTGTTGGCCCGAAAACTGATAGAGTCCATTTGTTAAGCCACTGAAAACCAACTCGTCGCTTCTTCCATCTTTCATGCAGATAACAGTGATGTCAATTCCAAATTCCAATTGATTATTTTTTGAAAAAGCCGAAATAACAGCTTTATTTAATTCATGCAAAATTCTGCTAGGAACAACTTGAGCTTTTACGTTTACAATTTCATCCAATAAACTGTGTCCAAGCATTGTTAGTAAAGACCCTGGTACGCCATGCCCCGTGCAATCTGCAACCACCAAAACTCGATGGTTATGCTTATAACTAAACCAATAAAAATCGCCAGATAATAAATCCTTTGGTTTATTAAATATGAATGAATGTGGGAATAAATCTTGTAACAAATTTTTGTCCCTAAAAAAATTGGACTGGATGATTGCAGCATAACGTATGCTGCTAACTAATCGTTTATTAATATTTGTAACGGTTCTATGTGCTTTTTTAAGTTCTAAATTAAATTTTTTCTTTTGCCCTAAAAAATAAAACAACATGATGACTGATGCAAAAATAATTACGCATAGTATACTTAGAAAAATAATCATTTTTTTAGAATTACTAATCACGTCTTTTTGAACTTCAATCAGTTGAGTTTTTGATTTAATTTGAAATTCAGCATTTTTTATTTGGGTTAATAGAATACTATAATTTTTATCGTTTACATCCAGTTTAGATAAAATACTTTTAGATTTATTAAGTTGTTTTTTTAAATCTTCAATAGACGCCGAAGGATTAAAAATAATAGCGTTATTACTCGAAAGAATAGCTTTACTTAGGGGGTCTTCTTTGATTGGTTCTTTAACGTAAATTATTTTTTCTTCTGTTTTAACAACGATTTCTTTTTGAATTTTTGTTTTGTGCGGTTCAGAATGCTTTTCTATTTTTTTTGAGTAAATATTATTTATTTCCGCACATTTTTCAAAAAGAATCCTGTTTGACAACATCACGTCATTACTTGCTTTTTTTTGAGGCTGTTCATTGACTTTAAAATAAAACTTACCAGCGTCACTAATTAAAACATTTCCAATATCATTGTTTGAATTTTCGCCTTTTCTGAGAATAAATGAAAAAACTACATATTCGGTCTTAGAACCAGCATCATTATATTCTAAATTGATACTTGCCGTTGAATAACCTTCTTTATATAAACTGATGAGATATTTTTCCTTTTTAGAAATCTTAAAAGAAAATGATCCTGTTACATCTGATAATATATCAAAATTTTGAGAATCTGATTTAATTGAAATCCGAACGCTACTGATAGGGCCTTCAAAACTAATATTTTTACTGGCTTTTTTAGTTAGTATCAGTTTATCGCCCAAAAAACCAAATACATTTCCAGAAAAAGTAATACTTTGAGAAAATGAATTCAAAATATTAACTAAAAATAAACCGGTAAATAATATATTTTTCATTTCAACATTTTTTTTCACTTTAACATCGAGGCTTTTCCTGTACTTAATAAAATACATCCACCATTTATTTTTTTTATGACTAGTTGCGTTTTATTAAAGCCATATAAAATCCATCAAAACCCTCACTAGGGAAAATCGTTTTATCGTTTATTAATTCAAAATTAGTATTATTCTTTAAAAAATTGTCGACTTGATTTCTGTTCTCGCTTGGTAAAATGCTACAAGTGGAATAAACAAGATAACCCCCTTTTTTTAACATCACACTGTAATCGCTCAATATTTTTTCTTGCAGTATTTTAGTTCTTTCGATAAACTCCAAATTGAGTTTCCATTTTGCATCTGGATTTCTTTTTATAACCCCTAAGCCGCTGCAAGGGACATCAAGCAATAATCTGTCTGCGTTATTTTCTAAGCGTTTTATCGTTTTGCTTCCTTCAATCAGTCTTGACTCAACATTACTTGCATTTGCTCTTCTTGCTCTTTTTTTAAGTTCATCCAATTTCCATGGCGTAATGTCCATAGAGATAATGCGTCCTTTATTTTGCATTAATGCCGCTAAATGAAGCGTTTTTCCTCCGCCTCCAGCACAAGCGTCAATCAAGCGCATTCCTGGTTCAACATTTAAAAATTTAGAAATAGCTTGTGAACCTGCATCTTGAAGCTCGAATAATCCTAACTTAAATAATTCATTATTAAAAATATTTTGTCTTTCTTTCAAAACTAGTGCATCATCGTATCCCTCAATGTCATCGACATCTATTTGTATTTCCGCTAAATGTTTTTTTAAAATATCTTTTTTTGTTTTGAGTGTGTTTACTCTTAAAACAACCTTGGCTTGATCATTTAAAGCTTTCGCTTCAATTTTCCATTTTTTCTCTCCTAATTCTTTTTCACAAGTATGCCAAAGCCATTCGGGATAAGATTGCAACATGCTTTCGTCTGAAATGTTTTTTTTTGCTTCCAATATTAACTTCTCATTTAAATCTCTAAATTCTCTTTCGGGCGGGATTGGCAGATGTTTCAAAATGAAATGTGTGCCTAAAATTTTCCAAAAATCATTTGACTGCTGAGTTAAGTAATTTAGTAATCTAAAATTGCGAACGATATCATAGGTAGTTTCTGCCACGAAACGTCGGTCTCTTCCGCCAAATTTGGGATTTTCTTTTAATGTTTTTTCGATAACTTTATCGGCGTATTTGTTTTCAATAAATATCACATTTAAAGCATGAACAATTGCTTGCAATAAAATACGATGTGGTTTTGCTAACTGCTTAACAGGTTTCCGTTTCATTGTATGATATAGACTAATTTACTAAACCCGTTTCTTCCCCATTTCTGTAAGTCCTTTTATCAATTTCTTTTTTATTGATGTCATAAAAAAACCAAATACTATCCTTTAAATCTTTTTTATACCAGCCTGTGTATTGAATATTTCCGTTTGGAAAATAAACAATGGATTGACCGTTTCTTTTATCATTATCGTAAAAACATTCGCTCCATTTATTTCCGTTATCATAAAAAGATATCCATTGTCCGTGACGTTTTCCAAATCTATAAAAACCAGTAAATTTTATAATGCCGTTTGGATATTTGTCTACATAGTCTCCTGTATAATCATCATTAGGAGGGCTTATAAATGAATTTTTATTATTTGCATTTGTTTTGCTTGATGTATCATTTTGGATTGTTTCAGTTTTTTTTTCAGAGTTACCTATCTCACAATTTGTAAAAGCAATAACTGTAAAAATGAAAGAGATAATTTTAAAACTATTATTTGTCATGTTATTTTTTTCGTTCTATTGAATAATTTACCAATTGAATTAAACTTTGTTTTGATTCACTTTCTGTAATGTTTGCCAAACAATCAAGTGCTTTTATTTTGTATGAATTCATGATTCTTTCAGCATAAGTAATCCCGCCTTTTTCAATGACAAAATTAACCACTTCATTCACTTTTTTTGGATCATCATGATGATTTTTAATGAGGTTAATCATTTTTCTTTTTTCGAGCCAAGTACTATTATTTAAAGCATAAATTAAAGGCAAGGTCATTTTCTTTTCTTTGATATCAATGCCAGTTGGTTTACCAATTGTGGTATCATCTCCAAAATCAAATAGATCATCTTTAATTTGAAAAGCAATGCCAGTGTAGGTTCCAAAATCTAAAAAAGTTTTGATAAGATTCTTATCCTCACTAACCGAAGCAACTCCTGCCGAACAGCAAGCAGCAATTAAGGTTGCTGTTTTTTTTGTGATAATTTCAAAATAGATTTCTTCTGAAATATCGAGTTTACGGGCTTTTTCTATTTGTAATAATTCGCCTTCGCTCATTTCTCTAACGGCGTTACTCACAATTTTAAGTAAATGAAAATCATCGTTATCCAGTGATAATAATAATCCGCTAGATAGCAAGAAATCGCCTATCAATACTGCAATCTTATTTTTCCAAAGGGCGTTTACACTAAAAAAGCCTCTGCGTTCATTGCTATCATCTACTACATCATCATGAACTAATGTTGCAGTATGTAATAATTCTATTAATGAGGCGGCTCTATAAGTGCTTTCATTGATTGGCGCTACGCATTGCGCACTTAAAAACACAAACATGGGCCGTATTTGTTTTCCTTTCCGCTTAACGATGTATCCCGTAATTTTATCTAATAAAGGGACACTACTTTTCATCGATTGTTTGAACTTAATTTCAAACTCGTCCATGTATTTGCTAATGGGTGCTTTTATTTGCTTTACTGGCGAAATCATTCAATAAAAAGTATGGTAAATATAATGTTTTAATCGCATAAAAAATCAGCATTTTGTTTAATGGAGGAATTGAAAAGAATGTCCCGACAGGCTTCATTTTCTGAGACGTAGCCATTCGTTACTTAAATACTTGCTTGGCTGATTTGTTTTTATTTACCAATTGACCGCAAGCCGCATCAATATCTTTTCCCCTACTTCTGCGAACATTTACAATGACACCTTTTGCTTCGAGGTGTTGAACAAATGCTTCTAAACGCTCGGGGGTTGTTTGTTTAAAATTGCCATCATCAATTGGATTGTATTCAATAATATTAACTTTTGCCGTTGTTTTTTTGCAGAAATCTGCCAGCTCTCTTGCATCTTGAATGCCATCATTAAAATCTTTAAACACAATGTATTCAAAGGTAACACGGGTACCAGTTTGATGATAAAAATAGTTCAATGCTTCTTCCAAATTATCAAGCGAATTGGATTCATTAATAGGCATTATTTTATTTCTTTTTTCATCATTTGCGGCATGAAGAGAAAGTGCTAAATTAAATTTGACTTTTTCGTCACCCAATTTCATAATCATTTTTGAAATACCTGCAGTACTCACAGTGATTCTAGTGGGACTCATATTTAAGCCATCTATAGAAGTGATTCTATCAATGGAACGAATTGTTTCAGAATAATTAAGCAATGGCTCACCCATCCCCATGTATACAATATTTGTAAGTGCTTGCTTATATTTAGTTTCGGCTAAATTTTTAACTAAGGCAACTTGATCGTAAATTTCATCGGCATTCAAATTCCTTAAACGTTTTAATTTTCCTGTTGCGCAAAATGAGCAAGTTAAGCTACAACCTACTTGTGATGAAATACAGGCAGTCATTCTTGTTTTGGAAGGAATTAAAACACTTTCAACAACATTGCCATCGTGTAACCTCATGGCGCATTTTATGGTGCGGTCGCTACTAATTTGCTGATCAGATATTGTTACGGCATTGATCACGAAAGTTGTATTTAACCAATCACGTAGAGGCTTTGAAAGGTTACTCATCTCTTCAAAACGATGAGCTGTTTTTTGCCAAAGCCATTCATAAATTTGTTTTGCACGAAATTTTGCTTCACCTTTCTGTTCAAGAAATTGCTCGATTTCCAATAGAGATAAAGCACGTATGTCCTTTTTGATGTCCACTTATTGGCTGCAAAATTACCCATTATAAATGAAAATTAAGATAATATTTTTCTAATTGTAAATAGTGTTTAACTTTATCTGATGCGTTTTATCACTGCAAATAAAATATTTTCTGGTAGGGAATTTTTGGCTGAAGATACCGTTATCGTCTTAAATCAAAATGAAAAAATTATTGATTTAATAGATTCAAAAAAAACAGACAATCTCAATATTGAATCCTTTGAAGGTATTATTTCTCCTGGATTTATTAATGCTCACTGCCATTTGGAACTAAGTCATTTAAAAAATGCCATTCAGCAAAAAACTGGTATTGTAAATTTTGCGTTAGATATTATAAAAAAAAGAAATGTTAAGCAGATTGATATTCAATTAGAAGAGATTGAACGTGCTGATTGTTTGATGGATGAGCAAGGAATTGTAGCTGTGGGAGACATTTGCAATACTGATACTTCAATCATTACAAAACAAAAATCTAAGATATATTATCATTCTTTTATTGAACTCATCGGATTAAATCCAGAACAGGCATTCAATATTTTTGATCGAGGCTTGATGCTAATGGATAAATTTCGTTCTAATCATTTAAATGCTTCGCTTGCAGCCCATGCACCTTATTCTTCTTCCAAGGAATTAATTAAACTCATCAGCAATCATTGTCGTGATATAAATAAACCTACCACAATTCATAATCAAGAAAGTAAAGCTGAAAATGATTTTTTTATTTCAAAAACTGGTGATTTCACGAAACTCTATGATGTTTTAAATCTAGATACTGATTATTTTACGAGTACTCAAACAAGCAGTTTAAGAAGTGTTTTAAATAGTTTTAATAAAGAGGTTAATACATTATTGGTTCATAATACATTCACAAATCAAGAAGATATTGATTTCGCATTATCATCACATACAAGGCTTTTTTGGTGCTTATGTGCCAAGGCAAACTTATACATTGAAAATACTTTGCCAAATATTGGATTATTAATTTCTAAAAATTGTCAATTAACATTAGGTACGGATAGTTTAGCAAGTAACTCTAACTTGTCAATTATAGAAGAAATCAATACCATTAAAAAACAATTTCCTGAAATTGAAATTGAAATTTTGCTAAAAATGGCTACCTATAACGGTGCTCATTTTTTGGGTATTGAAGATAAATTTGGGTTGATTGAAAAAGGAAGATATTCGGGGTTAAATTTAATAAAGGGAAATGCTAACAACTATGGCTTAGAAAAACTAGTTTAATGATCAATGCGTATTTTAGACCAAATCAATGGTAGAAGTAAAAATAAATAACGAACAATCATCATTTATTTTTTTGAATTCAGTTTTTAATTTGTGTCCACTTTTCATGACAATTGTGATAAAGCCTAATCCAGCACCACCTTTATCACTCATTGTATTATTTTCTAAATGTTCTAAATAGAACGCTTTTAATTTTTTTTCATCATCAAAAGAATTGATGGCTTGAATTTTTTTATCTAGTTCTGAAACGACATCATTGGAAACTAAATTAGCTGAAATAATTGTTGCGACGGTTTCCTTTTTAGAAAAAATAAAAAAATTATGCTGCTCGCCATCTTTGTCTTTATGTCCGTGTATAAGCATATTTTGCAGCGCTTCGACACTTATAAAAAATATTTTTTTGGCAGGATTTTTTGTTATTTCAGCAGCTGAAGTTTTTTCTTCGATATTATTCTCAATATTTGAAATGACGATTTGATTTAATTGGCCCAGATGCGATACCAAAACCAATTCATTTTGTCTAACATTACTTAACGATTGCTCATAATGTAATTGAACAAATTCTTTTTCGCTATTAGGATGTATTAAACTCAAAATTTTATTTAAATAAGCCGTGAACTTCGGCGTCGATCATTCTAATTACTTTCCCTAAATCTTCTTTGCTTTCAGAAAAATTGATTTCATCAATGTCAACAATTAAAATTTTCCCACCCTCGTATGATGAAACCCAAGCTTCATAGCGTTCATTTAATCTTTTTAAATAATCCAAACGAATTGAATTTTCATAATCTCTTCCACGTTTTTGAATGTGTTTAACTAAGGTAGGAACTGATGCTCTTAAGTATATAATTAAATCAGGCGCTTTAACAAGACTATCCATTAATTTAAATAAACTAAAGTAATTGTCGTAATCACGGGTTGTCATTAACCCCATGGCATGCAAATTTGGGGCAAAAATATAAGCGTCTTCATAAATGGTGCGATCTTGTACAACTTTTTGTTTGCCTTTTCTAATTTCTTGAACTTGCCCAAAACGTGCATTTAAGAAAGAAACTTGTAAATTAAATGACCAACGTTGCATATCATGATAAAAATCATTTAAATATGGATTATCGTCTGCATCCTCAAAATGCGGAGTCCATTTATAGTGTTTTGCTAACAATGAAGTTAATGTTGTTTTCCCCGACCCAATATTCCCCGCTATCGCTATATGCATAAAATTTTTCTTTGAATTATAATTTACTAATATACAGTTTTATTAAAACAAACAAAATAAATTTGCTTCTTTTTCTCTGCTTAGTTTGGACATGTCATCCGCATGAATGACCTTCATTTTGTTAGAATTTTCCCTCTGTGTTATTGATTTAGAGACGTTTTTTGAAAATGATAGTAAGAACAAATGATAAGAAAATAGATTATTTATTAGCGCCTTAAAAGCATTGAAAAAAAATGAAAAGAAGAAGATGGAATGATTTAAAAACAATTATTTTTTTGCAAGCAAATAATATGAACTGTAAAATGATTCAAGACTTTAAAAGCAATTGATTAAGGAATTATCAAACAGTTAAGAACAAATGAACAACCATCATAAAATCTGATAAAAGTCATCAGTCTTCATTTTTATTATTTTAAGCGGTTAATTTCTTTTAAACAATAATTTAAATTTAAAGTGTCATCAATGGATTTATAATAATCTGCTAATTCTTGGTATGGATTTAAAAAGTTTTTATTGTTTTGTAAAGATTTAATCCAATAGCTAACGGCTTCTTCCATTTTATTCTGACGTTTTCTGATAAATCCAATATTAAAATAAGGAAAAGAACTTTCGGGTGCTAATTCAATTTCTTTTTTTAATTCGATTTCCGCTTTGTCGTATAAATTTAAAAGGATATATGCACCGCCAATATTATTGTGTAACAATTTTTCTTTCGGATTTCGTTTAAGCCCTTCACGGTAAACATCAATTGCTTTTTGATATTTCCCCATTCTTTCGTATTCCTTTCCAAGGTTTAAACAGGATAGAGAAGAATTATCCGAAGTTTTGACGGCACTTTCCCAATAAACCAAACTATTTCTAAAAATTGGAAGTCGGTTAATCGTGATGATTGTATATGAAGCAAGGATTAGTAATTGCACATATTTAAATCTATTAAAAGCTAAAGGTTGAAAAATTTGAAATTCGCTCACTATAATTAAAATTCCTATCACGGACAGATATGCTCGATGTTCGAGTCCGCCAAAATAACTCGTTAATAGCGAAGGTGAAATAAATGCTAAAAACCACAAAGCGCCAAACAATACATAATTCCAGCGGATTGGTTTTGTAAAGTATAGGCCTAAAGCGAGCAATAAGATGGATATAAAAGATAGTAAGTAGTTAGTGTCTTTTGGCGTAGACATGACGGATAGATTAATGGGAAGAATAATTTTTTGCAAATACTGAAAGATGAGCGGAAAATTAGTTGTTACTTCTTTTACAATTTCTATAGGAAGACCGCTAACTGGATTGTTTGAAAATGCTTGTTTTCTCATAAAATACCAAGAAATGATGACAATCAAATACCCTACAAGAATGTAAAGTGTTTTTGAACTAAACAATTTTTGTTTTGCTATAAATATGAAATAGAAAAAAGTGATGGCTATTATTGCCATCCCGCTTTCTTTTGTTAAAAGGGCGATTGCAAAAAATAAAACATGAATGATTAAATTTTTTCTTGAGAAATTATTGCAGTACTTAATAAAGTAGTTAAAACTTAATAAAGTAAAAATAGCTATCAATGAATCGTTTCGGCCAGGAATCCAAGCTATTGCCTGCGTTAAAATAGGATGAAGAGCAAAAATCAAACACAAAAAAAAAGTTGTTAGCGAATTAATTTTTAAATGTTTGAAAAAATAAAACAATAATATGATTGAAATAATATGATAAATAATATTTGAAAAATGATAAAAACGAGGCGAAAGTTCAGCGGAGAATTGCGTGTCAAGCATAAACGAAAGCGTAAGGATAGGCCTATAATAATCAGCAGAATTATCCGTATGATGTTTCGCATAAAAAACGTGTTGACTAAAAACTTTTTGAAAATTTGAAAAATCTTTTAAGAATTCATAATTATCAATAATTAGTGTTGGTTCATCAAGACCAATAAACTGAAAAGAAATAATTTTAGAATATAAAAGGAGTGTAACAACAATGATTGAAATAAGTTGAAACCGATTATTATTTAAAAAGGATACATTATTTTTTTGTAAAGAAGGCTTTTTTTTATTTCCCATTTCAAAAACTTTGTCTTAGTCAAAAATAACATAATTATTTTGTTTCTGATCTCCTAAGTATTTTGAAAAAGTGATAGCTAAAATCCTTAAAATTAGCATTGAGTTTAAATAAACTAACCTATAAAATCAAAGCCAGTGTAAGGAACTAATACTTTTGGAATTTTAATACCGCCCTCAATTTGATTGTTTTCTAATAGAGAGGCGACAATGCGAGGTAATGCCAAAGCGCTTCCATTTAAACTATGTGCAAACTGTGTTTTTCCGTTAGCATCTTTATATTTACACTTTAAGCGGTTGGTTTGAAATGTTTCAAAATTTGAAACCGAACTTACTTCCAGCCAACGTTTTTGCGCAGCGCTCCATACTTCTAAATCATAGGTTAACGCAGAACCAAAACTCATATCGCCTCCACATAATTTTAAAGTACGGTATGGCAATTCTAATTCTTGTAAAAGGCTTGAAACAAATTCTAGCATCTTTTCAAGGGTTTCGTATGATTTTTCTGGATGTGTAATTTGCACAATTTCAACTTTATCAAATTGATGCAAACGATTTAAACCACGCACATCTTTTCCATAACTTCCTGCTTCTCTTCTAAAACAAGGAGTGTAAGCACAATTTTTAATTGGCAATTCATTTTCTTTCAAGATGACATCGCGATACATATTGGTAATAGGCACCTCGGCAGTTGGTATTAAATATAAATCATCTAATTGACAATGGTACATTTGTCCTTCTTTGTCGGGCAATTGACCAGTACCATATCCACTGGCAGCATTTACTAAAATTGGAGGTTGTACTTCGCTATATCCCGCAGCGATGGCTTTATCTAAAAAATAATTAATTAAAGCACGTTGTAATCTTGCGCCTCTACCTTTATAAACTGGGAATCCTGCACCAGTTAATTTAACCCCTAATTCGAAATCTATTAAATCATATTTTGTCGTCAATTCCCAATGTGGGGCTGCTCCTTCGTGTAATTGAGGTTTAATGCCATGTTCGTTGACAATTTGATTATCTTCAGAAGTTTTACCAACTGGCACACTTAAGTTCGGCACATTTGGAATGGTTACCAATATTTTATGGATTTCAATTTCAATATCTTTTAATTTTTCATCAAATTTTTTTTCTTTCAATTTTAACTCTACTGTTTTAGCTTTTAATGTTTCTGCTTCTTCTCTCTTTCCAGATTTCATCAGTTCGCCTATTTGCTTCGCTAATTGATTGGCTTCAGCTTTCGTATCATCAGCCTGACGCTGCGCAATTTTTCGTTGATCATCAGATTCAATGACTGAATTAATAAGCGTTTCAGCATCTTTAAAATTTTTTATGGCTAAACGCTTTAAAACATCTTCTTTATTTTCGCGGATATAACTTAGTTGTAACATAATGTTTTATTTGGTTTGTAAATTTAACTTTTGTGATGTATTATAAAAATTCATTTTATTCGTTTCTTTTCATACAAATTATAATAACCAAGTGACGCATTAGAAAAAATCTCATTGCATAATTTGTTGTTTATGTTTTTTTATCTTTTGTATTCAAATACCAAAACGAAAAAAATAGTAGATTTTAGCAATCTTTTTTCGAGTTTCAATGATGGCTGTAATCTTACAATAATTTAAATAGGCAGTAAATTTAAATCATATAAATACTTTACTTTATAAATGGTTGAAACGCTGATGGCATCTGTTATTTCACCATTTAGGACCATTTTAAAAACTTCATTCAGATGAATTTTTTTAACTTGTAAATCCTCTGAATCTTCAGGGTCGGCTTCTTCAAACGCTAATCCTGTAGCTATAAAAATGTGTGCATGTTCATCAGTTGCAGAATTGCTTAAATCCAATTGCATAATTTCTTTAAATGATTTAGCAACGATGCCTGTTTCTTCTTTTAACTCCCTTTTTGCGGTTTCAATCGGTAATTCTCCAAGTGGACAGCCGCCTTCAGGAATTTCCCAACTATACGAATTTAAAGGATATCTCCACTGTCCAACAAGCCAAGTATAACCATCCTCGCTCAATGGAAAAATGCCAACTGCTAAATTTTTAAAATTAACCACGCTATAAATGGCGGGATTTCCTGCTGGATTTGTTGTGAGGTGTTTATTGATTGCAAACCATGCAGATTCATAAATTAGTTCTGAACTTAATGTTTTCCAAGAATTTAAAGGATTTTGAGACATACTATTTAAATTTAATAGCCAATTTTTATAATTTCATGGCAAACTTTTTAATAATGGTATAAAATTTGTAATTTAGAAATTTTAAATATTTAGACACGCAAAGGTAGAAATTCCTATGATGAAAAAGCTGGCATTATTTCTATTTATAATATGTTCCCTTAAAATACAAGCACAAAAGCTTTTTTGGGTTGGAGGTTCTGGTAATTTGAATGACCGAAAACATTGGTCACTTTCTAGTGGCGGCAATCCATGCGGCATCCCACCTTCTTTAAATACTGATTTAATTTTTGATGATAATTCAAACATCAACAATGATTTGGCAATCACCATAACTGGAGAAAACAAAGTAAAATCCATCAGATTCATCAATACCAATTTTAATTACCATGTATTAGGAAGTAGTTTTTCCTCATTGATTTGTGCAGGGGATTTTATATTAAATCATAAAACTTTTTTTGACGCCAGTACCAAATTGTTATTTTCTAATGGAGGAACTGATCCAGGAGAAATTAACTTTTTTAATAACTACATTCAATCGGATGTTGTTTTTGCCAGTGGTACTTGGGATTTTAAGGCAATTAAAGTTTCTGATGCAAACAGTTTAATTTTTTTAAATGGAACTTATAACATAAGCAATTGTTTTGTTACGGCAGGAAATTTAATTGCAAACACTGGAAAAGTGACTTTTAATGTCAATCATTCTCCCTTTAAAATCTCTAATAAATTAGCGTTAGGATCAAACGTTAAAATAAATTCTGAAGACTTTATTTTGATTGCAAAAATTGGTGATCCTGATTTATTTAAAGTTAACCCTTCGGTTTCTTTTGGATTAAAAAGCAGATTAATCCCACTAAAAACGCAAGCCTGCACCATATCCACTTCTTTTACAAATGCAACCTGTGCAGGCTCTTGTGACGGCGCATTTTCTGTAAACTTTAGCGCTGGTTGTACCGGACCTTATGAGCTTATTTTTACAACAGGTGCAACTTGTATTCCTGGTATTGCAAATGCTGTATCTCCACCATCATATGTATTGTCTGGATTATGTGATTTTCCAACATGTGCAGGTTATGTTGTTGATGTATTAGTTTTATTAAGTTCCGATTTTAGTTTTGTAACAACACTATCTCCATCTGGTCAAACACAAAACATTGTTTCGCCAATTAACACGACTTTTTTGGCGAAAACACCAGCAAGATGCTTCGGAACTTGCGACGGAACACAAAATTTTTTAATAACAGGGGGAAGTCAACCTTACAAAGTTGAAGTGGATCCAGCCCTTCCTGGTCAAGTTTTTATAGGGGTTCCAAGTTCTTTACAACAAACTGCTACCAATCTTTGTGCTGGAACGCATACCTTTCAGGTTACAGATGCCAATGGTTGCGTCAGAACATTTACCACATCCATTAATCAGCCTGCGGCCTTATTAGCCAATGGTTCAAGCACCAATATTCCATGTAACGGGTTATGTAATGGCTTAGCCTCAGTAGCACCTACAGGTGGAAATGGTGGATTTACCTATGTTTGGAGTCCTGCCGCAGCAAGCCCTACTGTTTCGGTTAATTCAGGGTTATGTCCAGGAGTCGTTACCGTTACCGTTACTGATTCAAGAACTTGTACAGCAACATATTCAACCACCATTACGCAACCTCCAGCAATAACATTAACGGTTAATCGATCAAACTTAAATTGTAATGCAGTTTGCAATGGAAGCGCCAGTGTGGTTCCAACGGGTGGAAGTGGGGTGGGTTATACATATACTTGGACTCCCGCAGTATCTGCTGGATCGGTTGCGGTGGGTTTATGTGCGGGAGTTTATACAGTAGATGTTGCTGATAATTTATTATGTACTGTAACAGTTACTTTACAAATTACAGAACCACCAGCATTAACAGCGGCTCCAACACAAACCAATATCAATTGTAATTCTAGTTGTACTGGAGCAATTAATTTAAATCCGAGTGGAGGAACGCCTGGATATACCTACCTTTGGTCGCCTGTTTTACCATCTATTTCAACAGCAAGTGCATTATGTGCGGGTGTTTATTCTTATACCATTACGGATGTTCTTTCATGTAATTATTCAAATTTAGTTACCATCACTCAGCCGCCAGCCATCACCTTAACCATAAATAATACAAATGTAACTTGTTTTGGAGCGTGTAACGGCATAGCAGCTTCCAGCTTATCTGGAGGAACACCTCCATTTACCTATACGTGGTCTCCAGGAGCGCCTACTGGACAAGGAACAGGAACGATTTCGTTATTGTGCCCTGCTAACTATTCCTTAAATATAAGGGATGCTTTGGGTTGCTTAAGGCAAGCAACAACCGCCATTACACAACCTGCAAATCTTTTAATTAATGCTTCAACAGTTCAGCCCACCTGTAATGGCAGTTGTAATGGAATTATTAATTCAGTTCCTTCTGGTGGAGTGGCACCATATACTTATACATTGCAACCAGCTTTAGGCGCACCAATTATAGCTGCTCCTCCATTTAATGGTCTATGCGCTGGATTTTATACTTTAACTGTATCCGATAATGTGGGATGTTCACAAACACAAGTTATTAATTTAACGCAACCGAATCCAATTTTATTAACGTTAAATTCTAATTCTTTAACTTGTGCTGGATTGTGTAATGCCTCTATTTCTTCCATAGTAAATGGAGGAACCCCTGGCTATTCTTTTTTATGGAGCAATGGCGCAACCACTTCATTTTTAGTAGGACAATGCGCTGGCGTTTATTCTGCCACAGTAACGGATGTTTTTGGATGTAGTACGTCAACCACTGCTACTATTTTATCTCCTACTTCATTATCACTTACAATTAATCCAACCAATCCAAATTGTTTTGCGCAATGTACAGGAATAGCCACAGCCATTGTTAGCGGAGGAACACCAGGATATACGATTAATTGGACCAATGGCGATGTAGGTAATATTTCATCAAATTTATGCCAAGGAAATTATACTGCAACAGTTACTGATTTGTTGGGCTGTTCGATAACTGGCACTGTTCCCATTGTTACGCCACCAGCGATAACTCTGACTGCTAGTAATGGAACTGTAAGTTGTGTTGGCTCATGCAATGGAACCATTTCGGTTACGCCAAGCGGTGGAAGTCCAGGCTATAACATCAGTTGGAATTCAGTTCCTTCCCAAACTACAGCAATAGCAACTGGTTTATGTGCAGGGAATTATGTCGCTAGTATTACGGATGGTCAAGGTTGTATTGCTTTTACGCCTGCTACAGTTGTTCAACCATCTGTACTTTCAGTAAACATAAGTGGAGTTGTTCCCAGTTGTAATATTTGTATTGGAGCAGCTACTACTTCTGGTGTGGGCGGAACTGCTCCTTATGCCTATTCTTGGTCGCCTGGTGGTCAAATTACTTCTACAGCTAATAATTTGTGTTCTGGAATACAAACAGTGGTGGTTACCGACGCTAATGCATGTGTGGTTTCTCAGACTGTTCAAATCGTACAGACTGTTATTTTAGTTTTAACATCAAATGGTAGTCCAATTTCTTGTAATGGGGCTTGCACAGGTATAGCAAATGCAAATGCTTCAGGTGGTTTGTTGCCTTATACGTATAGTTGGACACCAACCATTCCCTTACAAACCGCTTCTACCGCTACTGGATTATGTGCTGGATCTTATACTGTTTTTGTAACTGATGCAAATGGCTGTTCAAATACAGATGCAATTACTTTTTTGAGTCCACCTGCATTATCTTTAACAGTTAACCAAAACAATGTAACCTGTACTAGTATCTGTGATGGAAGCGCTACTGTTACGGCTGTTGGTGGCACAGGAGCCAAGAGTTATTTATGGTTACCTGGCGGTCAAACAACAGCCATTGTAAATGGATTGTGTGCTGGTAATTATACGGTAACTGCCACAGATGCAAATTTTTGTTCTTTGACCCAAACATTGGCTATTACACCTGCAACTTCTGTTTCGGCTAGTTTTACAAATATTGATCCTACAGGATGTTTACTAAACAATGGGTCTATTACACACACGCTTACTGGAGGAAATGTTCCAGTTACTTTCACTTGGGCGCCAGGCGGTTCTATTAATCCTTTGGTTAATTTACCTCAAGGAATTTATGTTTTGAACACAAGTGATGCTGCTGGTTGTACACAATCATTTACAACCAGTTTAAGTAATCCTAGCAGTCCCACCATTACAGTTGCTTCAACTTCAATAAGCTGTTTTGGTCAATGTACAGGTAGTGCTTCCATTTCAATTGCTGGTTCAGGACCTTTTTCTGTCAATTGGCCAACGGTTCCTTCAGTCAGTAATACGGTTAGTGCCTTATGCGCAGGCGTATACTTTGTGCAAGTAACTGATGTTAATTCTTGTGTCACAAATTTGGGTGTTAATATTTCTCAACCAAGTCAAATAACTTCTACTGGACTTGTGACAAATGTTAATTGTAACGGTTCTTGTACAGGGTCTATAGACTTAACACCTAACGGAGGAACTCCTGCATACACTTATAGTTGGATACCTGCTGGTGGATCAGTACAAGACCCTTCAGCACTCTGTGCAGGTAATTATACAGTAAACATTGGTGATGCCAATTCATGCGTTGTATCTAATACATTTGTTGTCACGCAGCCTTTAGCGCTAAGTTTGGTTTTATCTAAAACAGATGCTTTGTGTAATGGAAATTGCAATGGCACAGCCAGTGTCAGTGTTCTTGGCGGCGTTGGGCCGTATACTTATTCTTGGACACCTGTGGGCTTATTTCCAGGATCTATTTTAAATAATGTCATTAATTTATGCGCTGGAGTATATTCAGTTACCGTTAGAGACTTTAATGGCTGCTCCATAACAGGAACAGTTGCAATAACAGACCCGCCTTTATTAACTTCAACGGTATCTATTACCAATAATGTATGCAGTGGATCTTGTCTTGGTTCTGCAACACTAACTGCTTCAGGAGGAACACTACCATATGGTTTTTCTTATAATACTTTCCCTGTAACATTTGCTTCAACGGTTGGATCTTTATGTTCAGGGCCATATAGAGGAACTGTGATTGACGCAAGAGGCTGTTTAAGTATCAACGATTTTACCATTACAGCACCATTGTCTATAGCACTAACTTCAACCATTTCGAATCCTCGGTGTAATGCGTCTTGTAATGGAAGTGTTGCAATTACAGTGTCTGGAGGCACTCCAGTATATAATTATCTTTGGGTGCCTGGAGGAGCAACGGTTCAAAATCCTACTGGTCTATGTTCTGGGATTTATACTGTAAATGTCACAGACGCAAATCTGTGTACTGGATTTTCTATTGTAACTTTGGTTGATCCTCCTACGCTAATTGCAAATGCATCTTTTACTAATTTAACCTGTGGTGGTGCTTGTAATGGCATAGTTACATCTAATCCAATAGGAGGAACGGGAATTATTACGTATTCTTGGTCAGCACCAACAAATACAAATCAAACGGTTTCAAATTTATGCGCGGGAGATTATACCCTTGTTGTTATTGATGGAAACCAATGTCAAGACACTCAAACATTAACTTTAGTATCTCCTCCTCCAGTAATGGTAAATCCAGCCATTACACCTGCAACTTGTAGTTTCAGTGATGGAAGCATCATTGCAGTGCCAACCACTACTGTCAGTAATCCTTATACATATAATTGGTTGCCGCCATTGGCTTCAATAAGTGCTACAGTGAGTGGGTTAGCAGCAGGTGTTTATACCGTTGTGGTTACAAATGCAGCTTTATGTTCAGCTACCATTGCTATTCCTGTAAGTAATTCAAATGGGCCAACAGGATCTACAATTACTACGACGAATGTGGCTTGTAATGGACAATGTAATGGTTCTGCAAATATTTCAAATCCAGTTGGTGGAACAGCCCCTTATGCAATAAGTTGGATTAGTCCAGTATCTGCCAGTTCTTCTATTTCTGGGCTCTGTGCTGGAACTTATGTTTCACAAATTCGTGACTTTAATAATTGTTTATTATTTCAAAATACCAATATAGTAGAGCCTCTTGTTATTTCAGATAATGCAGTCATAACTAGCGCACAATGTTTTGGTATTTGTAATGGGAATATTTCACTTAGTCCTTCCGGTGGAAATGGCGGATATAATTATGTATGGAATAATGCCGCTATAACTTCCTCCATCACCAATTTATGCCCAGGAAATTATTCTGTAACCATAACGGATGCTTTAAGTTGTAGTGCCACAGCTGTTTATAATTTACCTGGTTTAGTTAGTGTTTCAACCATTACGTTTGGAATTGATAATCTCTGCTACAATGATTGTAATGGCTTGTTAATGGCTACAAATGTTGCAGGAGGATTACCACCATATTCTTATTTATGGACTGATCCTTTAGGACAATCTTCTTCATCCGCGGTTAATATTTGTAATGGAAATTACTCTGTAACCATAACAGATTTTAATGGTTGTTTTAATATTTTTCCTGCAAGTATTACTTCTCCAAGTCAAGTTACATACACGCCCAATATCACACAACCTGGCTGTGGCTTATGTAATGGCTCTGCACTAGTTAATCCAGTAGGAGGGACTCCAAGCTACACCATCAATTGGAGTAATGGTCAATCTGGATCAAGTGCAACATCCTTATGTGGCGGGGTTTATCTGGTGCAAGTAACAGATGGAAATAATTGTGTTTCAAATTCAAATGTTGTCGTAAACAGCAGCTCTGGAATTACTGGAGAAACAGTTGTTTTTTCGAATGAGTCATGTCTTGGAACATGTGATGGTTCGGTCACTGTTAATGCAATTGGAGGCTCAGCACCCATAACCTATAATTGGGTACACAATGGTTCATCGGCACAAAGCCAAGTTGGCTTATGTTCTGGAACATATTTTTGTAACATGTTTGATTTAAATGGTTGTTCGAGAACAGCAAGTGTTGTTATAGGAAGTAATACAACGATGACCATTACGTCGAATGTAACTCAGTCATCTTGTTTTGCAAATACAGGATCTATCGTAAATACTGTGTCTGGTGGGTCGGGCGCATACACCTATAATTGGGCTCCAATTGGCGCCGTAACTTCTTCGGTAACAAATTTAGCGCCAGGAAGTTATACTTTTACCTTAAATGATGGCTTTTGCAGTCAATCAACAGTATTTATAATCGGAACCATTAATGGCCCGGTCATTTCTCTTACAGCAGCTGATATTGTATGTTCCGCAGCTTGTACTGGCTCAGCAGCCATAAGTGTAGTAGGAGGAACGCCAGGTTACAATATTTTATGGAGCAATGGAAACAGCACAAACAGTATTTCTGGATTATGTGCAGGTAATTATTCAGTTGGAGTCTCTGATGCGATCGGGTGTTCGACAAGCGCTAATTTTTCTATTTCCAATAGTTTGCCTGTTTTATTTAGTGCACCAAATATTACCAATCCAAGATGTTACAATGATTGTAATGGAGCTCTTACAGCCATTCCGAGTGGAGGATCTCTACCTTATATTTATAGTTGGACTCCTACGATCTCTGCCTCTCCTTCAATTTCTTCATTATGTAGTGGTATTTATTCAATAAACATTGTTGATGGAAATGGTTGTTCTGCTCAGCAATCTTACACATTAACTAATCCAACAACAATGACACTAAGTGCATTAGTAACCAATGCCAGTTGTAGTTCGGTTGCTGATGGAAGTGCAATCATAACAGACGGTGGTGGCGTTCTTCCTCATACCTATTCTTGGACACCAACCGCTAATACAACACTTTCATTAACCAATGTTTTCCCAGGAACTTATAGCTTAACCATTACGGATTTTGTCGGTTGTACTAAAGATACTGTGATTACAATAATACCAACAATATCAGTAACTGCAAGAGCTGGTAATGATACCAGTTTTTGCCAAAATAATACCATTATTCTTAATGGCTCGTCATCCAGTGGCGCAACTTCTTATCAATGGTTTAAGTTACCTTCCGCAATTTCCTTTTCAAATACAGTAACTGCAACTGTATTGCCACCAGCAGGAACCAATACATATGTTTTATTTGCATTAAATGGGTTATGCATTGTTTCTGATACCATACTCGTAACAGCAAATCTTTTGCCAATTGTGGATGCTGGCCCCTTGATAAGTATTCCGTTATATGCTAGTTCACCAATTGGAGGTTCTCCTACAGCGCCACCAGGGAGTTCTTTAAGTTGGTTGCCTGTAAAGGATTTAAGTAATGCTTTAATTTCAAATCCTGTGACGAGCACAACGGTAACAACAATTTATACGGTAACCGTTGTAGATACCAATGGTTGTTTAAATTTTGATACAGTTACTGTTTTTGTATATCCAGAAATAAAAATACCCAGTGGTTTTACGCCAAATGGGGATGGTAAAAATGATACTTGGCTTTTGGATTTAATTGTATTGTTTCCTAACAGCGAAGTGGAAGTTTACAATAGATGGGGTGAACAATTATTCTATTCAAAAGAATATCCTGTGCCATTTAATGGACAATATAAAGGAAAAGATTTGCCAGTTGGAACTTATTATTATGTGATAAAGCTGAATCATCCAGCCTATCCAAATGCATTTACTGGACCACTCACAATTTTTAGATAATGATCAAAAAAAATATATTTATCATAATATCAATTATTTTTACTGTGGATATACTTGCACAGCAAATTCCTCAATATACGCAGTATATGTTGAACGAAATGGCGATTAACCCCGCAGTAGCAGGAAAAGAGAAATATGCTGATGTGAGATCAAATAACCGCTATCAATGGACTGGAATTACTGATGCACCAAGAACGTATATGTTAACGGTTCATTCTCCTTTTAAAAACAGGCACCATGGCTTAGGTGCGAATATATATACTGATATTGCTGGACCAACCAGACGAGTGGGTATTAGTTTAGCCTATGCGTATCACATAAAAATTGTTGGAAAAACACGTCTATCATTAGGAATCAGTGCAGGAATTCAGCAATGGGGCATTGATGGTCATAAGATTACATTATACGAAAACGGAGATGAAAATTTATTAATCAACTACCAAACTAAGACCGTTCCTGATTTTGGAGCTGGAATTTATGCGCACAATGATAAATGGTATATTGGCGTTAGTTTACCACAACTCTATCAAAGCCCTATTAAATTATATGAGAAAGGAGATGGTAAAGGAAAATTAGTAACTCATTTTTTAGTGAATGGCGCATATAAGTTTAATATCAATGAAACCTTTAAAATTGAACCTTCTTTTCTAGTTGAATATGCTTCTCCTGCTTCGCCCAAAATTGATGTCAATACCCGAATAATTTATAATGAACAAGTATGGCTTGGTGGCGGCTATAGGTTTAATGAATCTTATAACGCATTAGTAGGTTTTATGTACAGGAATTACTTAATGATTGGCTATTCATATGATTTTACGACTTCTAAATTAAAAAACTACGCACGAGCAACTCATGAGTTAATGTTAGGTTTGCGTTTTTCAAAGCAACATGGCAAACATTGGCAAGAAGATAAATAAAAGATTGATCTATTTTCAGAATGAATGATAGGGTATGTTTTTGTAAAATATTATAAATCCAATTAAGCAATAGAAAAAATTCCATAGATAACTAGAGTCTGCTCAAAAACTAAAAATGCATGTAAAATCAACACTTTTGAGACATTTTTCACATTTTATCTGCAAGTATAAAATGATATAATCTCAATAAAATAGTTTAAAAAGAGTGCGTTTGTTTTTTTGCCTTTATCATA
>JBKDJY010000052.1:0-5102 GCA_046345275.1 Bacteroidota bacterium | reverse complement strand
AGATGGACTTTGAGCGTTCTTTCTCAATAGATGAGCAATGTATAGCGTATTTATTTTCACTTAAATTACGAAAGAAAATGAAATTGTATAATACTGTTTTTATTAATCAAATCAATGTGTGATAATCGGATAGCCATATATATCATATATTATTTTAACAATTTCTTGTTACAATTGCAAAAGATAAAAGCTAATTCTTAGTCGACAAAGATACAGTTTTTAACGGGTGGATACGAAAAACCTGCAAATGCTATGAGTAGTAATAAATATTTAAAAATTAATCAAAATGAAAACTAAAATTGAAAAATTAACATTGAAACAATTTGAAAATTATCGTGTAGATAATAATCAGCTTACAAACATTAGTGGAGGTGATACCACAAGTTTATGCACACAACGCTTGAATGGGGATAGGTTTTATGACACATTTAATAATGATTCAAAACTTCCAAATGGTGGTTGGGCACACGGAGATTTAATGATGGAAACTGGTAATGTAGGTAGTAATAATTCTTGCCCTCCAAAATCATTCGTCACAAGTACCGTAGGGTTTGGAACAATAGGGTTGGCTAGTAGTCAAATAGGTGTGGGTAGTAATTTAATATTTTAAACCTGAGTAAGATTAATAAACTCCTATTAGTTATAATTACATTAAAAAAAGGTAGTAAAATGCACAATTAGATTATGTGTAGTTTGAGTGAAAAACAAACGAGTTATGGATTTTACTGACCTGAAAATTACTAAGATTTATTATTTATTGGATTCTGTTTACAATGAATTCTATAACAATCTTTCAACAAAAATTAAATAAATCGAATAGCTAAGGTAAGAAATATAACCTTAGCTATTCTTATGTTATAAAACCGTTAATAATTTTGATATTAAACGCGAAATGATACTTTTATTATTTGATTAATTATAATAAAGAACAAAAATTATCACTAAAAATAAATTTCTATGCCATACCACCGTTTTAAGAAAATCATTTTTTTATTGTCATTGTTTAATGTTTGTTTTTACACCAATGCACAATTAAAACTGTCTTCGCCTCTTAAATTATGTGCGGATAATAGAACAACAAAAGAGTGCTTTGGCTGGTCTTGCATTTTATATAAAAACTACTGTTTAATTGGTACTCCAGAAAAGAATATGAAAATTAAAGGCAACTATTTGCAAGAGACAGGAATTGTTTATATATACGAGAGGAAGGCGCCATTAAACTGGGAGTTAAAACAAAAAATAAGTAGTCCTAATGTTACATCTTTCGATTTTTTTGGCGGTTCAATTTCTATGACCGATAGTTTCATCGTAGTAGGAGCAGCTGGGGTAGATGATTCTTTAACAAAAAACCCACGAGTTAGCAATGGTGCTGTTTTTGTATATAAAAAAAATAAGGTCAAATGGTATCTGCATCAAACTATAAAACTTGCGGAAATCAATTATGCAAATAGATTCGGCTCAAAAGTATTACTTAATAATAATAGGCTTTATGTAAACGCTATTAATAAGAGAAAGAATATCGAAGGAAATAATTCAACAGGCGGAATATTCATCTATGAACTAAATAGTGCTGGATTATGGGAGCTTAAGAAGCAATTACTTCCTCCCGAAAAAAACTTACTGATGTTCGGGTCTGAATTTGCAGTTGAAAATAATTTATTACTCGTTAATGCTGAAAACATGAGTAAAGCATTTCTTTTTCAATTAGAGGATAAAGATCGGAGTTTAAATCATGAACTGATTCATTCATTTAGTAACCCTCAAAAGGAAGATGAGGGATTTGGAAACGAGCTAGCATTGCATAAAGGTCAAATAATAATTGCTTCGTATGGTAGCTTTGAGCACAACGATAATCTTCCTGATGATGATTCATTAGTTTTACGGCAAAGACAAAAGTTGTTAAAAGGGGCGGGTTGTATTTATATATATGAAGGTGATACAGGAAAATACGCATTAAAGCAAAAATTAATTGCGAAAGATAATAAAGCAGATCTTCATTTTGGAAATTGTATTGCGGTTAATGACACATTAATGTTAGTTGGTGCTTTTGGTGATAAATTGGATAGAAGTTGTGCGAATAACAGATATGCTGGAGCTGCTTATTTATTTGCTTATAGAAATGGACAATGGAAACAACTAAAAAAAATAACCTCTCCCAAAAGAGCTATTTGGGATAAATTCGGTTTTTCGGTAAGTATTGATAATAATTATATAATGGTTGGATCTAGATTTGACGAAGAAGATGTTGATGAATTAAATCCTTTGGATGAAGCTGGTTCCGCTTATATATATAAAATTATTAAGTGATTTCGAAACACAAGCATATTAAATTTAAAATGATTCCAATATTTTATACTTAATAAAATTTTCTCATCTAATTAATTTATGATTCTTATACTATCTACCGCATACGACCATTCAACCTCAAGTGTTATTGAATGGCTCATTTATTTAAATAAAAATTTCGTTAGATTGAATTTCGAAAACACAATAGAAATTAAATATTCTTCTAAAAATGGCCATAAGGAAGAAATTACGCTCTATAATAATCACGTAAAGTTCACACTTGATGATATTACTTCTTATTGGTATCGTAGGGGTGATTTTAGTATTTCGTATAAAAATTTGACCAAGGTCAGTCAAATTTCTAAAGTTATAAATGAATTTAATTATAGTGAAGTAAATGCTATTAAAAACTTTCTTCATATTTACTTAAGAAAGCATAAGAAGAAAATTAATGATTACAATGATATTTTTCTAAACAAAATATATGTTTTGGAACAAGCCAAAAAAATTGGGTTAAAAGTTCCTACAACAATAATATCTAGTAAAAAATCCGATGTAGTTCATTTCATCAATGAGTTTATCAGAAAATACACAGTTGTATAATGTTTATTTTAGCACAACCAATTTAAATAATGCATCTCATTGTGGTGTAATAAATTCTAATTATTTTTCAGTTAATATAGATACGTTTATGGAATCCAATTTATTCAATTCCTGCTTAAATAAAAAAATTGGAATTGATGAAAATGGCGAAATAAAAAATTGTCCAACAATGAAAAACAGTTATGGGAATATTATGAATACCGATCTAAAACAGGTTTTAGATAATGCATCTTTTAAGGAACTATTCGATGTGAAAAAAGATGAAATAAATGATTGTAAAGTATGTGAATTTAGATATATATGTACCGATTGCAGAGCCAGCTTTATAAGACAAATAGATAAATTTGACAAACCAGAAAAATGTAATTACAATCCCCACACAGCAACATGGGGTTAATAAATAGGAATATGAAAAACTTATTAATACTGCATTTATTAGTGCTAAGTTCGTTTAATTGTAATGCCCAAACATATTTAATAAAAGGCACTATTGAGGATGAACAAAAAAAGCCAATACCATTTGTTAATGTTTATTTAGCCGATAAATCAACTGGTGTGGTAACCAATAGTATTGGAGCTTTTGAGTTAAATGTTGGAATTAAAAAAAACGATTCCATTGTTTTTTCCTGCCTTGGTTATAAAACTTCTATTGTACCACTTCAGGAATGGCTATCAAATTCAAATAAAAAAATTGTATTGCAAATAGCATCAAATGAGCTAAAAGAAGTTAATGTAACTGGTTATAAATTTAAAACAAAGGAGCTAAATTATTTTAAGAAACCGGAGGCAAGTTTTTCAAGTGAAGATCCTGAATTTGAACATGCGATTTTAATACCTAATAAAAAAGGGTATAGTGGATTCGTGAAAAATGTTGGAGTGTATGTTAGAAATATTGGCAATCCAAAGGCACCATTTAGAGTCCACATCTATGAGTGCAATCAGATTACTAATGAACCAGGCAAAGAGCTAACACAAAATAGTATAGTAGCCCACGCTACCTTAGGAAATGAATGGGTGATGGTAAATTTGGATAGCTTACAAATAAAGATACAGCCTAATGGCTTTTTTGTTGGAATAGAAGCCTTGCCAATTGACGGGTATGTTACGCTTACTCCACATCAATTGGACTCTATCGCTGCTAAATTAATTGCCGGATATTCAATTGCTTATCGAGATATATTGTATTTGGGAAGTGAATCTCATCTTTATAAAAAAGGAGTCAGGGGGTGCTTTAGAAAATATTTAGCAAAGTGGGCTACCTATAAAATCCCAAATGGTAAATATTTGGATAGTGGCGATTTATCATTCATTGCAGTTAAAACATCAATAAGTTATTATTCAAAAAATAAAGATAAAACAACATATCTATCTAATTCTGATTTTAATTCGGATTTTGAAAAGGACAATGAAAGAGTGATGAAAAAGGCATTAACTCAGGTTCAAAAATATGATGACAAAAAATTTCCTCACAGCAACATTAAAGAATTTTTTGAATCTAACCTTAAAGCTGTAAAAGAAAACAATATTTCCTATTTATTTACTTATTTATATCTTATTAATAAAGAAGAAAAAGAAGATTTTTTTATTGAAATGGAGAAAAGAAGTAAAAACGAGCAATTATTTAGTAATGAAGAAATTAAAAATGCTGCTGATTTTTTTAATTATTGTTTAAATACTATTGAGCAATCCAATTTGATTCAAATTAAGGAAAATTTTTATAAATTGCAATTACCAGATAAAAGAAATATCTATTTTTTGCAAAAGAAAGGAAAATGGTATGCATATCCCAACACTGTAAATGAACTGGCCAAGAGCGAAAAAAGATCAGTTTTTAAATAAAACTTCAAAGACGAAACTGGAATCGTAATATGAAAAGGCTATGTTGACACAATTCCAATAACGTATCTAGCATCTACAACCAGCAATACCAATTAACTAAATGACATTAAGGTGGGTTCTAAAAATTCATTTTTAGAGATTTGAATAAAAATCGCAGAACCCATTAAACGATTTTTTGTAATCTGTATTTCAAAAATACGCTATTTTTTTCTTATTTCAACATGATTTTTCTATCTATCTATCTATCTATCTATCTAACAGTATATTTAATTTTTAATCTTATGGTTTGTTCGTACCTAAATAAATTGTAAGTTAGGTTGATAAGCCCTATTATTCCAGTGGCTCTTACTATTCCTATTGAGCGTATAAACAAT
>JBKDJY010000051.1:0-2756 GCA_046345275.1 Bacteroidota bacterium | reverse complement strand
AGGTAAGATAAGACTTCTAAGCTATGGAATCTATTTTTATGGGGAATCTTTATTTCGTGCTTTTACACTTTATAAGTGATTTATTTCACTCATAATCATGGTTTTATGAAATATTTGAATTATTTTTGGGGAAACTCCAGTAAATTTAGATCAATGGTTGTGCCAAATTCGAATTATTAAAAAATGTTTTAAACTTTAACATGTTAAACATATTGGCTATAAGATATCAATAAGTAGAGAACAGAAAAGACTCCCAAAGTAATTGAATTTACTCAAAATTAGAGAAAATAAGCAAAAAGGGCTAAGCGACAACTTTAAAAATGGATTTAAGGAGTTATCTTTATAAAGTTAGCAAAATTAAATAGTCCATCAATGCAGAGCATTTTCTAATCATCAATTCAACTAATAATTTCAACTTTTTGTCTGAGGGTTTTAATAACTTTCTAAATTTGAGCAATAATAATTTCATATTTCAATTTTTTAGAATGATGTATCGAACCTATAATATTTTCGACAAATGAATCGCCTAGAAATATGGAAGTTTATTTCAGCGGCTTTGGCTTGCACAATTTCTTTATCAAAAATTGGAATACCAGCCGTCATTGCTATTTATGATTCTAATTATTTGATGGCAATCTTAAGCAGCATAGTTGGTGCTGTTTTTGGCACAATTTTTTTTACGTACTTAAGTGCTGGTTTGTTAAATTGGTGGCGCAAAATAAAAGATAAATGGTTCCCAAATAAACTCCCTAAAAAAATATTTTCAAAATCAACCAGAAAAATTATCAGAATAAAAAATAGATTTGGATTAACTGGCATCGCTTTTCTTACACCAATTTTTTTGTCAATTCCTTTAGGATCTTTTTTGGCAGAACGCTTTTACAAGGACAAAAAAAAAGTAATTACTTATCTCAGTATTTCAGCTATTTTTTGGTGCATTACGCTTTACTTTTCTTTTTTATTTTTTTATTATAGTTTTAAAGTTTGGCTTACTTAAGGCACCAACTTCAAATCACTTTTAACTATTTAATTCGATAAAACAAAAAAAAATCGATAAATTGTAACTTTTTGTTAATAAATTGAGTAAAATTGTAGAATAATTGAATTTTGTATGCTTGAAGCTGAATTGATAACGGCCTGTATAAGAAATGATAAATCTGCTAGAAAACAATTTTTTGAAATGTTTTATGGCAAGTTTTCCTTTATTGCTTTGCGTTATTGCAAAAGTCAAGAACAAGCTGATGATTTTATTTTAAAGGCATTTCAGGGAGTATTTAGCGCTTTACCAAAGTTTAATCATCAATCTAATTTTAAACTTGAACCTTTTGTTAAATTTGAATTTATAGCTTCTTTAATCAACGAAATAAAAAACATTAGACAGGAATACTATGTTGCAAGTACTGTAAGGGCTACTGATAAAAAAGAGAACTCTTATGATTTATTTATTGATAATCTAAGTATTGATTTAGCGTCAATAAACAAGGAAATATTAATTGAAGCATTACATGAATTGGCTCCGGCACAACGATTGGTATTTAATTTACTTGTGATTGATGGTTATAGTTTGTCATTAATTTCTGATTTATTGGATTCGAATGAACAAACAATAAATTCTAATTTAGAGAAAGCAAGATTCAGTTTACAAAAGAAAATTGAAAAAAACCTAAAATTGAGGCAACATGAATAATACATTTACTTACGATTTGGACGAAAGAAAAATAAAAATGATTCTTGAACATGCCGAGTTGGATTACAACGAGGAAGTTTGGAAAAAATTTGAGCATTTAAGACCCATTGAAAATAAATTTTCGATTTATAATTCCCTTCCTGAGATTAAAATTAATTTAGGTCAAACAGTTTTTTTGCCGTTTCTATTTATTCTTTTGATAGGCGGATTATCGACCCTGCTTTTTAGTTTTGTTAATTTTAAATTAGAGAATGAAAAGTTAAAAGAAATACCATTAATTGAAAAAACGATTTCAAATAAGTATAATTCAAAACATTTAAATGTGATTAAAAAAAGCAATAACATTAAAAAGGTAATTTCCATTGATAATACTAATAATTTAGTAAAGAATGACAAACCAATTATAGAAGAAAAAATCAATCCAATTGTTAATCAGGACATTCAATCCATAGATACCAAAAATGTTATTGGTAAAAATAAAATTACGACAAAGAACATTAAAGCTAAAAGAAAACAAAAAGTAATTCATGAAGAATTACCTAATATAAGCACCTCTAATAATCTGGTCGAAAATACTGAAGAGCCAGAACTTGAATTAAAGTAAAATAGTGCTTTTTCCTATACTCAACCGAACAATTTTTAATTGCCAATTACACTAATACTATTT
Source organism: Bacteroidota bacterium (assembly GCA_046345275.1). GTDB lineage: Bacteria > Bacteroidota > Bacteroidia > B-17B0 > Aurantibacillaceae > UBA4416. The sequence goes on along the minus strand of JBKDJY010000051.1, from coordinate 402 downwards.
TTATTTGTGTTTATGGCACAATGAATGTAACTAACCTTTTATAATTAAAAAGGGTAGGCTTGATATGTCGAGAATTTCCCTGCTTCAATTCACAAATTTTATTTGTCTAAGGAATCATTTTATTGAATCTTGCAGTTTCTGAAAAAAGTTATAATAATCAATTATTTTACGTTTTTGTTTAAAATTAATTTCAAGCACAGTTTTTGTTATTAATACCTTTGAAATTTTAAAAAATATTTACTTTCAATTTTGTTTATTAAAATTACTGGAGTTTCCCCATTATTCTAATCAAAGTTAAAAAATAATTGGAACTCATTGGGCGGTTTTGATTTTTTATTAATAGGTGCGTTAGATGATTTGAGTAAATTGTAGATGCCATCAGCCATAGAATAGCAAAAGAAT
>JBKDJY010000050.1:0-11409 GCA_046345275.1 Bacteroidota bacterium | reverse complement strand
AGGTAAGATAAGACTTCTAAGCTATGGAATCTATTTTTATGGGGAATCTTTATTTCGTGCTTTTACACTTTATAAGTGATTTATTTCACTCATAATCATGGTTTTATGAAATATTTGAATTATTTTTGGGGAAACTCCAGTGAGTATAATGATAATTTATACTTTGAGGATTTTTGTCAAAATCAGAATACTTATTTTTTCCAATATTTACAGCTACTTTAGGCCCTATATATAAACCTTTATATGCCTTCTTAAAATAATACTTGTATTGAATGCCTACTAAAAAATTATTTGAAATCACTTGATCAAAGTTGTCTATTGTGTTGTCTTTTGGAATAAATTGATTGATATCAACAGTGGAATAAAAAAAATAATTCGTATCAGGATATGATACTTTCCATGTTAATTCATATCCAATTGAAATTTTAAGTGTCGACTTTTTTCCGATATTTTTTTCTAAGTCCAAATGCAAGGCGATTCCATCCCAGTTTCTTTTCCTACGCTTTTCTGTATTTGTATTTCCCACCAAAGTTTGGTCGTTCACTTTGAAGTAATATTCACCATAATGTCCATAGTTGTCAAGTCCAAATTTGATGATTGCCCCAGAAGTATTAATCTTTTTAATTTTTTTTAGCAGATTAAATTTGAAAACGACATTTCTACCTTTAAAAGCAGGGCAATCAGCCTGAGCAGATGTTTGCATGGTATAAAAAATAAAAGCAGAGGCAAATAATAGTTTAGATAAATTCATAGGTTAAATTGTTTAAATAAATTCATGATTAAATAGAAGTTAAATTTTAAGCCGCATCTAATCCTTTATTAAAGAATTTGATTATAAACTCAAAGATTTCCATTCTCCTTTACACCTATAAGTCGTATGTCTATTCTATTTACCCTATTGAAAAATAAAAATAATTAAAAAAAACTCAGTATAATTAAATTACCATTGTATAAAAGATAAGACTGAAGGCTCTGGAATAATAGTTTCATTATATGGTTTGTCATAAATTCCAGGTGCACAGTAATGGATTGATATTAATACTTCAACTATAATCCAAACAAAAATCGTCATTGAAATTTTCAAAGAGAGAACCATAGAAAAAATTATCTGGAAAATGTTAACATCTAAATGAGATAACATTAAAAAAAATAAAACGGAAAACCAATCTAAATAAGTATCATAAAATGCAAAGATGAAATTTCTGAAGTTCAGAAAATTTATCAAAGCACAAGAAATTATTTTTTTTGATGCTTTACACTTTTACAGTCAGGAAAAATAACAATGTCACATAAGTCGGGTAATTCTTCCAAATGCCCTTGTGAATTTTCGGCTAATATTTTTGTTAAACAAATTTTGGTTGCCAACTTTTTTTTCTTAGTTAAAAAATTAATCACTTTTTCAGGAAAAACATTTCCCATGACTTTATTTTCAAATGCTGTATTATTTTCTTTGTAAAAAATGGTAAATGATTTAATGACCTCTAAATGTGGATTGCCATATTTATCAAATGCAATGACTTTATAATCCGCTTCATCGAATGCCGCTTTCACAAACTCTAATTCTTTAATGACTTTAATCACTTTTAAATCTTCAGGTTTTTGAGCAAAAGAATTATTAGCGACTGCTAGCGCAAAAATAAAAGCGACAATTTCTTTTTTCAATTTATATGGTTTTTAATTTATTCGAAATATACTCTAAGGCTAATTTTGCATTAGAATTTTTGTCAAGATATGGCGTCAAAATATTTTCAGCTTTCAATAAAATATCTTCACTAATTTCTGCCTCCATCTCACTTATAACGGTATAAGCTTCAAAAGATACATTAAAATGATCAGAACAAATTAATTCTACAAAAGTCAAATAGTGTTCGCTAAAATCTAATCCAGTTTCCCAGCAAGCAGCAATCACCAATGCTTTATGTATTGGATTTTTTGTTTTTGCAATGGCTGAAATCAATAAGTTATTTGCACGATGTGTTTTTAAAATTAATAACGCTTCATCTTTTTCTTCTCTTGTAGATTTATCATTCACGATGATTGAAATAAAGTCTGCATTTTTTAAATCCCTTTTGCTTCCCGAATCATTTCCTATGATGAGCGTTGCGTATTCTTTTTCATCAAATAATTTTTCGGGATTTATTTCGGGTACGATATCTCCTTTTAATTCTTCTGGTAAATCATTCAAGTTAAATTCTTTATGTATGCTCATATTTTATCCATTTTAATTATAAACTCATTAAATCTTTTATTTTAACGGCTTGTCTTCTTGAAATTTCAACTTCTTGACCTCCTTTTAATGTTAGCATCAATCCGCCATTAAACCAAGGTTTAACATTTTCAATCCAGCTTAAATTAACAATATGTTTTCGACTGACTCTAAAAAAATATTTTTCATCCAATCTTTCTTCCAAACTATTTAAACTTCTTAATATTAAAGGTCTAAAGGTATCAAAATAAACCCTTACATAATTTCCTTCACTTTCAAATAAGCGAATGTGACTTAAATTTACAAACCAAGTTTTTTCACCGTCTTTTATAAATACGCGATCTGACTCGGTTAAAGGCGTTGTGTTTTCTTTTTTTTCGTATGAATCTTTTAAAGTTAGTTTTTTAATTGTTTCAGAAAGTCTTTCCGGAGAAACTGGTTTTAATAAATAATCAAATGCATTTACTTCAAATGCTTTAATTGCAAATTCATCATGTGCTGTTACAAATACGACATCTGGCAAAGCAGAAACTTCTTCGATAAGTTCAAGCCCACTTTTTCCAGGCATTTGCATGTCTAAAAAAATTACATCAGGATTTAACTCTGCAATTTTTTCTTTAGCCGACTCGGCATTATTGCATTCTGCGATGATTTCAACATCTTTATGCGAAGCCAATAAATTTCTTAATTCTAGTCTTGCCAAGCGTTCGTCGTCGATTATGATTGCTCTCATTTTTTTTAAAAATTAAACATTAATAGTTATTTCGCTGACAACGTTTTTGTTATCAAAATTTCTCAAATTAAATGTTGCGTTATTGCCGTATAGTAGCTGTAAACGGTTATTTGTATTTTCTACTCCAATTCCTGAATTTGTTTTTGTTTGAAAATCTAATTGCCCAGTATTTTTTACTTCTAATTTAAACGTTCGATTATCTAATAAAGATTTTAGAATTATTTCTCCCCCTTCAATACTTTTGTTAATACCATGTTTGATGGCATTTTCTACCAATGTTTGTATCATCATTGGCGGTATAGGCAATTTTAAAGTATTTGAATCAATCTCTAAATGGTATTGAATTCTTTCCTCATATCTCATCAATTCAAGTTCTAAATAATCTGTCACGAGTTTAATTTCTTCTTCAAATTTTATAAATTTATTTTTATGAATCATTAAGGTACTGCGCAAAATGTTTGATAATTGATTGATTGCTCTTTTTGCTTTTGGAGGATTTTCATCAATCAAAGCAGTAATACTATTCAGGCTATTAAAAATGAAGTGTGGATTTAACTGCGATTTAAGTGTGTTTAATTCTGTTTCATTTTTATTGGCGAGTAATTTTAAATTTTGAATTTCTGTTTTTCTATAATTGGTAAAGTAATGATATGCAAAATAAATAACAGACCAAATAATAAAAATAAGCATTAAGCTTAGGATCTTAGAAATTGCAGCGATGTAATCAATTTGGTTTGACGTATTTCCAAATATTTTTACGACAAATAAATTGAAAAGAAAAAACACAAAGGCCATTAAGAAAGAAGAGACGATCGTAAATGGTATTTGAAAAAATATTTTGTATTTAAAAATATTTAATTTTTGAATAAGCACTTTGTATAAGTGAGTGATGCTTATGCCTAAGGGAAACCACAATAAAAAATTAATGATATCAAGGAAGCTTGTTTGATAACTTAGTTTAAAAAAAAGTAAGTTAATTGTTGTATAAAAAAACCAACCACTAAATTGACAAGTCCAGTAGATATTTTCTTTTTTGTACATTTTCAATGAATTCCTAACCACTCTTTCCGAGCTTGTATTTGTTGTGAAGACGAATTGTCATTTACTTCAAGCACATCAGTTTCTGTTACCTTTACTGGTTTTACTTTTGCTTTTAAAGTTTTTGTTTTTTCATTTCCTTTTTTATCTTTTCTAAGCACCTCTATCTCTAATCTATCGCCTGCTTTAGCAGTTTCTAAATATCCTCCCAAAACTTCTTTAATATTTTCTATCGTCAATTTTCGATTATTAAATATTAAAATTTCATCGCCTTCTTTGAATTTTAATTTTTTTCCAAAGGCATCAATTTTTTCTATGTTAAAAACAATCAAATGATTGGAAGTAGGATTATACCCTACTGATATTCCTCCTAAGGTTATTTTTTTTACGGTGAGCGAAGCTGTGTAATTCATCCCAACCAAATTGAAAACTTGTTTAAAAGGCAGCGGTTTGTTTCCACTAACATGGGTATTTAAAAAATCACCAATTTCTTTAAAGGTAAGCCGCTCAATATCTTTAAATAAATCTTCATCATTAAAAGAATTAAATTTTCCATATTGCTTTGATAAATCATTCATGAGTTCTTGTGTGCCGTATTTTCCATTGCTGTAGTATCGGAGCATCATATCTAAGCACATGCCAATGAGCGCACCTTTTTCATAAACATTTGGATATTCTGATCTATATGTATCAAGGGCAAACTTACTCAATTTGGTGAATGGAACAGTATCATTATAATTTCTAGCGTTTTTCATTTTACCTGTCATGACCTCAAAAAAACTGTCGTAGTCGATTAACCCATTTTTAACTTGCATGTGATGTGCAGCATATTCTGTTAATCCTTCATACAACCACAAATGCGCACTCATTTTAGGGTTGTTAAAATCAAAATCTCCGATTTCTTTCGAATGTATACTCAAGGGAGTAACAATGTGAAAAAATTCGTGAGCGGCTACATTTCTTATTTCTTGCGCTAAAGCGGAGGTATCTGCTTCTGGTAAAAAATAAAAAGAAGAATAACTGTGTTCTAAGGCACCACTTGAACCACTTAAAGAATTTTTATCAGTAAAATAAAATATAAAAGCATATTTATCAATCGGCAATGTTCCCCCTAAATACTTGGCTTGCGATAAGAGTAATTCTTTTAAATTTCGTGCAATAAATTGCGAATTTACGATTGCATTGGGTGAGTATACTGAAAACAGAATGGTTGAGTTGCCAATTTTAATAGAATTTGTATCGGGCACACAATACATAATTGGTGTATCAACCAAATCATGATAATTGTAAATTGAAATAACATCCTTTTCATTTCCACTAATAATATTTGAAGAGCTGCAAGAAGGATAAAAGTCCTTTGGTTTGATAAATTCCAAAATAAACTTGGCTTCAATTTTATTCTTAAAATATCCAAAAAAACCATGGGTGTTTAAAACAAAATTTTTACCATCTTCTATATTTGTTCCAGCGGGTTCAAAAACTATTTTTTCTTTTATCTCTGTATCCCATGAATCTTCAACATCATAGGTAATTTCTTTTATTGCATTTGCAGGAGATAATTTATAAGTGTTAATATCAATTTTTTCAATGGCAATTATTTTTCCATCTTTTCCTTCTGCTTTAAAATTTGAAATAAATCTTCCAAAATCATAGACTTCGTAAGTTCCAGGAACCATCGCAGGAAACATAAACAAGGTTTCGTTTTCAGAAATATCAGGCGGGGTTAAACTAACAGTTAACTTATCATTTGAAGCTTTGGTAAGATCTATTAAATAATGGTAATCACCATCAGCGAAAGATTGTTGAAATGTGAATGCGATTGCAAGTAATGAAATTATCTTAACCATGTTTTTTTTATCTAATTATGAGTTTCCAGTGATTTAGTTTGTATTTTTTTGATAATATAAAAAAACAAATCGTTGCCATGATCAGCCAACTGATGAATTCAAATGTTGGATTTTCTGAAGTGGTATAAAAAATAGCATCTGTTTGTAAAACAGAAGTCTTTGAACAAATTATCAATGCTGAAATTAAATTGTTAGCACAGTGTATTCCCATTGATAATTCTAAACCTTCATCTAGTAATGTTAATGCACCTAAAAATGCGCCAAATAAAATATAGTACGGCATCATTATTAAATAACCGTGTGTTTTTACTTCGGGATTGGTTCCATGCATTAATCCAAACAGAACAGAAGTGAGTAACAATGAAAATAATCCATTTTTAAATATCAGTGCAAAGCCTTGTAGTAAATATCCTCTAAATAATATTTCTTCCGTAGCAGTTTGGATGGGGATTAACAAAACAGAAACTAAAAGCAAAAGAATAAATTTTATTAAATCAAATCTTAATTCAAAATCGTTGGGAGACAAAAAATAATTAACGAGGGTAAAAAGAATAATTAAACATCCCCAAATTAAAAATGAAAAGAAAAAACGTGGCCAACGAATTTGATCAAAACCAGTGATGATAGACCTCAATGTTTTTTTCTGGATATATTTAATGGCTAATACGAAAAATAATAATGTAAACACAAACATGCCCATCATTAAAGCCAACAAAAAAGAACTATTCATTCCTGTGGCGCTAGGATCAAATAAAATATTGGGATCATTTAAAATAGTTTCAGTTGAAACTCCATTATGATTGGCCATTGAAATTAAAGGAAACATTAATATGGCCTGAAAAATAAAGTAACCCAACATGGCTGCTGAAAAACCAATTAAATAAAACCAAAAATTGTTTTTTCCACTCACATAACCTTTTATTAAAAAAAGATTATTAAAGGGAAAAGGATTTTTGTTTTCTATTTCTGTTGATTGATCAATTACCATCGTGACACAAAAATATTGATTTTATTGATTATTTAAGCACATATACATAAAAGGTTTATTTTGGTGTTTAGCGCTAAATTATGTTGTTAAATAATTTGAATACGTTTAGCTTACAAAGCCATAAATCTCAATTATCTATTTTTTATGCTCAGATGGAATACATTGTTTGGTTATGTGTGTTGGTGTTTGATGCAAATGTTGGGATTCCATATAGAAAAAAATTTAGTATTTACTTTTTCCTTAAATCGACAACTGAAAGTTTGTGAATGATGAAATTGTGTTTTTGAAAACCATTACAAAACCTATTTTAGTTAAAATTCAAGAGCTTGTTTTCAAAAAAAGTGTATTTTTAATTTAAAAAACTAGCATGGTATTAGTTTTTAATAAGATCGATAAAGCACCAAAATTATTAATGATTAAAATGTTTTTTTTAAAAATCGCTTTCATTTTTGCTCTTACTAGTTTTGCAAATGCTCAACAAACAACCCATACAGCAGACTTTAAAAAAGGAATGAGATTAATGGACTCATTATCTAATCAAAGTGATGTTAAAAAGGCTTTGTTGAGTTTTGAAAATGCTATTTTAAAAGAACCTCAAAATTGGTTAAGCTACTATTACGCCGGAATTTGCAATGTCATCATTTCATTTGATAAAAAAGATAAAGAAATAGATTTTTACTGTGATAAAGCTGAAAAATATGTAAATAAAGCGGATTCGATAAGTAACAATAATTCTGAAATATATGTTTTAAAATCGATGATTGCAGCTGCTCGCATCAATGTTGATGCAAAAGTAAGAAGTTCAAAGTATGGTTCAATGTCAACAAAATATAATGTAAAAGCTTTAAATCTTGATCCTGATAATCCAAGAGCCTTGTTGCAAAAAGCTCGTATTATTCTAAATACACCATCTGTTTTTGGTGGAGGACAAAAAAAAGCAAAGCCAATATTTGAACTTGCTTTAGAAAAATATAAAACCTTTAAGCCTCAAAGTATATATCATCCCACTTGGGGTAGAAAAGATGTTTTGGAAGAATTAAGAAAATTAAAGACAATTAAGTAGTAAGCATTTTAAATTAATTTTTGAATTATAAAAACTTGTTTTAAAATATTATCAATTTTTTTTTGTTGTGCATTTTTAATTCAATGCTCTGTTCAACAAGAAAATCAGGTAAGTAACGCTAAATTATATAAAAAATATAACAATGAATTAAAAGCACAATATTTAATTTACCATGTAAATGATAGCATCAGTCAACTATTTTATAACTTTTCAAATGAGCCGTTAGTATATAAGAAATCTGATACCAGCAATTTTTTCTATAGCCATGTAAAAATTTATTTACAAATTTATTTAGAAGATAAATTATATTCCTTGAATGATACGACTTCTATCGTTATAAGAGATAGGCAATCAAATGTTTTGCTTAAAGAAATTAAGGGATCCATTTTTTTTAAATTAAAAAAAGATAACAACTATTACATCAATGTTAATGTTTTTGATTTCAATAAAAATACGCAATACATACAAAGCTTATTTGCCAATAAGAGTAACATAGAAAATCGGCAAAATTTTTTAATGAAAAATTATCAAGACGAAGTTTTTTACTCAAACTATTTTAAGCCAAATGAAATTGTCTATATCACTTCAAGTAGGAATCAAGAAAAATTATTTAAGATTGATTATTTTAAGTCGGAGTTTCAATTAGCAAAACCTCCAAGTTCAATAGAAAAAATGGAACAATTTGCATATAAGCCAGATTCAAGTTTTAGCGTGTATGAGAAACAATCTAAGATAGAAATTCAACTTCCAGCAAAAGGGTTTTTTCATTTAGAAACTAATTTTCAAAAACATGATGGCGTTACTTTATTTGTTTATGAATCAAGTTTTCCGAAAATTAAGGATGCTACACAAATGATTCTATCCACAAGATATATCATGACAAAGCGCGAGTTTGATAATGCAATGAATGCATCAGATAAAAAAACGGCTATTGATAATTTTTGGACAGAAATAGGAGGAAGTAATGAAAGAGCACTTGCGTTGTTAAAGAAATATTACGGTAGGGTTCAAGAAGCAAATAAATTATTTACCAGTTATGTTGAAGGCTGGAAAACTGATCGTGGAATGGTTTACGTTATTTTTGGCGCACCCAATAATGTTTTAAAAACTAAAAATAGCGAAACGTGGAATTACGGAGAAGTTGGAAATACCAACTATATTTCTTTTTCTTTTAATAAAGTATCTAATCCGTTTACTGATAATGATTTTTATTTAGAGCGGAACGAGGTATTTAAATTACCTTGGTATCAGGCTGTAGATAGCTGGCGACAAGGAAGAATTTATTTAGACAATTAAATCTGATTGATTCAAATCGAAAAAATTCAATCATAAATACCTTAAATAAAAAGCGACTTAATCTTTTTCAGAAATACCAGTTTATCAAAGTAACGAAAGTTTTCGTAAATGTAAGTTGGTTAAATATATAAGATGAAAAGTTTTGTGTTTATGAGTAATTCATTAAAGCATAAAAATAGGTGCATGTAAAAAAAACTTTAAAAACTTGCGATAAAGTTTCGCAAACTAAAAAATTGCTTTATTTTTGATCATCATAAAATCAAACAATAAAACTAAAGCGAAACCTAAAGGCTAAAAAAGTTAAGAAATGAAAAAGGCTATTATTATTAAATTAGAAGAATTAGTGGGGTCAGCTGATTTTGCTTCTATTGATCATCAAGTACGTAATTTACAGAAGGAGTACAAAAAATTATGGACTTCCGAGTTTGAAAAAACAAAGCAAGAATTTGTTGATGAAGGAGGGAAAGCGAAAGAGTTTGAATATGTAAGTGATGCCGACGATATTAAGATTTCAAAATTATTTGAAAGATTGGAAATTAAAAAAAAAGAAGAAGATGCGAAAGCGGCCATTGAACAGTCAAAAAATCTATCTATTCGTTTAGAAATAATTGCAAAAATTAATGATTTAAGTCAAGTAAGCGACAATATTGGAGCAGCTATAAAAAAATTAGTTGAGTTGCAAAAACTTTGGAAAGAAACTGGTGCAGTGTCAACACACAAGTACAAAGAAGTACAAGCCAATTATAGTAAAGCGATTGAAGAGTTTAACTATAAATTGAGTTTATCTAAACAACTTCAAGAACACGATTTAAAAAGAAATTATGAGCTAAAAACAGAATTACTCTCAAAAATAAAAGGGATAAAAGATTTAGATAACATCAGAGAAGCCGAAAGACTAATTAAAATATACAGAAATGATTGGGAAGACATAGGACCAGTTCCTAATGATAAATGGGATGAATTAAAAGGCGCATATCGTTTAGCGATTGAAGAAACTTATTCTGCCTTAAAAGCGCATTACAATAGCCTTGAAGAAGAAAAAGACGCAAACTTAGAAAAGAAGAATTTACTCTTAGAAAAAATGAGAGGAATTATTTTAAAGTCAGAAACGGCTAAAGGACAGGCTTGGAATGTCTTAACGACAGAATTAGCTTCAATACAGAATGACTGGAAATCGATTGGAAGAGCAAATGCAAAAGAAAATGATAAAGTCTGGTCAGAATACCGAGCATTGTGTGATACATTTTTTGATAAAAAGAAAGTTTTTTTTAGTGCTTTAAAAGAAAAAATTTCTGTTATTAAAACTCAAAAGCAGGGATTAATTTCAAAAGTGAATGCCTTAAAGGACAGCACAGATTGGCAAAAAACAAGTTTGGAAATTATTAAAGTTCAGGATGCCTGGAAAAAATTACCACACGCTGGCAATGATGAAGATAAATTATTTAATAATTTTAGAAAAGCTTGTAATCATTTTTTTGACGCCAAAAAAGCCTATTTTGGTGAGGTTGAAGCAAATTACGAAGCAAATTTGGTTTTAAAAGAGACTTTATTAAAAAAACTCCAAGAATTTAATTTATCAGACGCTACAAATGCCAATCATGCGGCCTTAAAACAATTTTCTATAGATTGGAATAACGCAGGCTTGGTGCCACTGAAAGATAAAAAAAGAATAAATGATTCATTTTATAATAAGTTAGATGAATTTTATGATAAAATGAATGTTAGTTCGTCAGATAAGCAAATCTTGCAATTTAAATCAAAAATTGAGCGATTGGTAAATGGTGAAAATCCAGAATTAGCATTAAAAAAAGAAGCTGAATTTCTGAAAAAGCAAATTGATGAAATTAATGCTCGAGTAAAAACGTATGATAATAATTTAGGATTTTTTAAATCAAGTAGTAAAGGCGTTAATCCTCTCATGAAGGAAATTGAAGATAAAATAAATTTAGAAAAACAAAAAATATCCGAATTTACCGATAAAAGAAAAATTGTGATTTCTGAATTAAATAAACTAAAATCATTTGAAGTTTAATCTGAAATAGCTATTAAGAAAGGTTCCATATAATCTGGGTTAAAAAAAACTTAGATTAAAAATGCCTATTTAGAGTCTGCTCAAAAACTAAAAATGCATGTAAAATCAACACTTTTGAGACATTTTTCACATTTTATCTGCAAGTATAAAATGATATAATCTCAATAAAATAGTTTAAAAAGAGTGCGTTTGTTTTTTTGCCTTTA
>JBKDJY010000049.1:0-20812 GCA_046345275.1 Bacteroidota bacterium | reverse complement strand
AATAATATAGTGCTGGTATTTCTGCCGCCATATAGCCCAGAATTGAATCCAGCAGAAAAAATTTGGTGGTTAATAAAACAAGAATTTGTTTGTAAAACGTTTACTACCCTTAAAAAATTAAGCAACTACCTAGCTAAAATAATAACAAAAATAATTAATAAGAAGGTGGTAAAAAGTATTTGTGGATTTGATTATTTACAATTCTTTTTTTAAACTATTATATAATTGCTAATGGTATAATTCAAAAGCACTTAGATAAAAAATTTTGAATACTTTTTCTCATCATTACTGAAATCATTGTCTATAAAGCCTTTGGATTATTTAATATACCACAAAACTGTCTTTATAACACGAAAACACGCCTTTTAAGTAACTACTGTTATATCCAGTAGTACCTTTTCACTATCCTTTCAAACCATTTTCAGTATTGAGTTTCTGTGCCATTTATTGTCAGCTATGTGTTGCGTTTTTTATTTTTTAAAGCGTTGGAGAAAAAAAAATGAAATTACTCACTTCTTTATTGTTTTTATAGGTGTTCGTGATTGCTTCGCAGTTCTCTTTTGGGTCGGTTAGGTGGAAGCTCTTTTGCAATTTTTGGTCTGTGTGTTGGCTTGTGCGAATTGCAAATGTGCTTACACCTGTGTAATGGCTATTTACAACACACCTTAACAAAAATCCGTTTTATAACTCCGTTTTGCTCAACCGCCTTAACTACAAGCTTTAGTAAACTGCCTTTTTGCTTATAGAAAACTCTTGAATGAATTTTCTTAATGTAACCTACTTCTTTGTCAGCTTTAAAAATTTTTACAGCCTTATCATCAAACTCATTGTCCGATTCTAATTTATAGGTCAATAAATCCCCAGTCTTAACAGTGTCAGCAGACAATTTAAGTGTACTTAAACTAGCTAAGTCGGTAAGAAAACGTAAACTTTTACTCGGGTTGTAATCAGCCAAAAATTCAAAATTATCGGTAGGGTTCAACCCTTGCGTACGAGCCAACAAATAAAATTTATCCTCTTTAAATTTTGTGTCAATTTCCCAAAAATCATAAAAATCTGAAATGTCTGAACGTTCAGATTTCATAATTCTTTGCCCAAAAACTTCTAAAACATTTTCGGTATATTCTTTATCAAAATCAGGAAATTCAGTATAGGGTGAAAAGCCGTCTTTCTTGGCTGTATCAACACCTTTTTTTATGTAAGAAAAGCGAACGCCCAGCGTAGCGTTTCTTTTTAAAACGCCCACGATGTGTCTTCTTTTGCCAAGACGCTCTCTCCAACTAAGGTATATGTGACCTATCTCTTTCATTTGTATTGAGAATAAATTTCTCTCAATTTATTTAACCGCAAAGTTAGCAATTTCAAAACCAATTCTTTCCTTTCTTTTGGTAAGATGTTGCTATTCCCTAAAGCAATAATTTCTTTATCAACATTTAACACAATCTGTTCCATCTTTTTGGGGTCAAACTGCTCTGTGATTCTTTTAAGAGAATCAAGTACAAAATCCTTTAAGCCCTCACTTTCAAGTAGTTTATTCACTAACTCAAAATGTGTAATTTTTTTACTCTCCCAGTGTATTTCTGCGTGTCCTTTAGCGATATATTTTTGAATTTCCTGTTCGCTGTTTAGCATTTGTTTAACTCGTTCATCATCCAATTCGCGACCAAAACTGCAACCACTATCATAAATAGGTGCAAATCTAGTTTGTTTCGGCAACATCAATCTAGCAGTTTGAAGTTCTGGTCGGATTTTCCCCTTTACCGTGTACGCAACTTTTATCAATTTATTTATCCAATTTGGCATTGAATCAATTTCGCCAGATTCAATATCCTTCTGAATTTGGGTGATGCCTTCCGAAATCATCGTATGAACATTGATAATTGCCCAGTTCTCCTGATGTCTGTCGCTGTTGCCTATCAATGCATCAAATACAATTGTTTCTGCTAATTCCTTTATATGCTTTTCCTTTTTAAAAGAAATTAATGCGTTTACAATTAAATCGAAATTGTACTGATTTCTAAGTTTGATATTTTCAGGTTTGAATGTATTATCAAACGCATGCAAATATTTTCCACCCTCAATCAATTCTTCTGATGCTTGATTAATCATCGATTTTGAAATACAACCAACAACATTTCCTCTAATGGCAATGTGATAAGGCAAAATATCAAATCCCAGAAGTTCACCTACTTCGGAGGCAATAATTTCTGACCAAAATTCGTGCTTGTAATCGCGTTGACCTTTTTTAAAAGATTGCTTAAAGTAATACAAGTCGCCATCTTCGGGATTCAAATAAATTTTTTTATCCCGAGTGCCTCCCGTGTTCCACCACGATTGCTCATTCCATTCTGATATGTTGTAGAGCTTCGCCATTATACCGTTTCCACTTCCTCCTTCACACCCCAAACCTCCCCAATTTTTGTTTTTATTTTTTGCTCAAAAATTTCAATTAAGCGTTTGTTGGCATTTACCAATTGCATTTCTTCTTCAATAGCTTTAACGATGATTTTTTGTTCTTCGATTGGTGGAATTGGCACTTTGAGAATCTTCAAATTGTCTTGTGAAATATTAGTAATGCTTGACCTATTTGACAATGCTACTGTAGCATCACGATATTTTTGAGTTCTGAGTAGATACAAAAGAAATTCAGGGAGTATGATATTTCTATTGGGAGTACACTTTATTATGAATCCACAGAATACAATATCTTCCCCTTTTGTTTTGACTAAAGATGGAAAGCCAACACCTTCATACTTTACTGATGAACGGACAAAAAGTAAATCATTGTCAGTAACTTTTTTTGTTACTTTTTCTTTCTCAGAAACATCTACTTGCTCAAGATTAGTAACTTCAACATAACATTCAGAAAAAACATCTTTAATGTTTATGAATTTCGTTCCTCTTCCAACTTGGTCTGTACTGAAGTTCAAACCATTTTTAAAATCTTGACAAACCTTCCCCAACTCCACCATTTCCCAATCAGGGTTGATGGTAATGGTGGGTTTGTAGTGGTGCACAATTTGTTTGGCTCCGTCTATTATTTTTTGGTAGCCTTCTATTTCGGTTACTATTTGTTGTTGTATTTCAAGTGGTGGAAGTGGGATTTCAAAATCTTTAATTATTTGTTGTGAAATATTTGGTTGACCACCACCACCAGAAAGTGCAACAAATGCTTGTGTTTGTTGCTTTAGAATACAATATAAATATTCAGGGATTGCTTTTTCATTTGGATAAATTGCACAAACCGCTTGATTAGTCGTGGCTTCAAATTTTAATATTCCAACTTGACCAGCAGTTGCACCATACATTGCAACTAATACAGAATTGACTGGAAATAATTTTGCTGATGAATTCTTTAATCCTTCCTCTGTAATAAATTCTTCAGCGTGGTAAATATATCCTTGTGCTACCTCACCACTTTTTAACCAAGGAATATTACCGTTTGTATAAAATTCAAGTTTGTTTCTTAAAGGCGTTCCACCAGATGAAGTTTTAAAAACATCCCCAATTTTAATTATTTCAAATTCAGTTTGAGTTTCCTTTGCTTCAAAATATCTTTCTGCACTAAGTACGATATCTTTGTTTTCTAAAACTGTTTCCTTTTCAACCAATGTTGCAATTGTCTGAATTAGGATTTCTTTGATTTCAGGATTAAAGGATTTTACTTTTTGGGTAATGCTATCTATCATTTTTTCTTCAATCCTATCATCCACTAGTCCTGCTAATCCTAATTCTGACTTATACGCTTCCAGTATTCGCAAGGCCACCGGCAAATCGTTTTTATCAATCTCTCTCCGTTGTGCGCCTAAATCAAAACCATCGTTTTCAATTTTTAAAAACAAAATATGTTGGCTTTTTTTCGCCAAGCGTTTATCTAAAATCAATACCGAGGTTTTTACACCGCTGTATGGCTGAAACACACCTGCTGGCAAACTAATTACGGCAATCAAACTATCTTGCACCAACATTTTTCGCAATTGTTTGTAAGCGGTTTGGCTTGTTGCTACAATTCCGTTTGGTACTACAATTCCTGCACGTCCGTTGGTGTTTAAGTGTTCAGCAATGTAATCAGTAAACAATACTTCGGCTTTATTGGCTTGTACGCCAAATTTCTTGTGTGGTCGTATTCCGCCTTTCGGTGTCATAAATGGCGGATTTGCCAATATCACATCAAAAGTTTCTTGCCAACGGTCTTCGCTACTCAAACTGTCGTACTCGTGTATGAGTGGCGTTGCAAAACCGTGTAAATACATATTGGCTAAACTCAAGCGTACCATATCGGGGCTAATGTCATAACCCACAAAATTAGTAGCGAGTTTTTTTCTATCGTCTGGCTTTAGTTTATCGCCTTGGCGTTTGTCTGTGTTTTGGTTGAGTATGTGTTTGTAGGCACTCAACAAGAAACCAGCCGTTCCGCAAGCAGGGTCAAGCATGGTTTCGTTTTTCTGTGGGTTTACACAAGCGGTTACAAAATCAATAATGTGTCTCGGTGTTCTAAACTGTCCTGCATCGCCTTGGCTTCCCATTACACTCAACAAGTATTCAAAAGCATCGCCCAACTTTTCGCTGTGGCTGTATTCAAACTCGTTGATGTATTTTAAAAACAGTTTTAAGGTGCTTGGGTCACGATAAGGCAAATAAGCATTTTTAAAAATATTGCGGAAAAGTTCAGGAATATTGGGATTGGTATTTAGTTTTTCCAATGCTTCGCTGTATAATGCAAGCATATCTTGTCCGCTAAGTGATGGGTCAAACAATTTACGCCAACCGTATTTTGCATATTCTCCAGAAAAGAATTTTGCCTTGCCTTTAAATTTCTCAACGGCTTCTTTATCCATATCGTCCATAAACTTATAGATAAGAGCCAATGTAATTTGTTCAATTTGGCTTTTCGGGTCGGGTACTTTACCTACCAACACATCACGGCAATCGTCAATATTTTTCTTTGTAGTTGCGTCTAACATTGTCTGAATTAGGATTTCTAGGATTGGTTGATTTTAGGATTGTTTTTGATGTAATCTTTGTTTTCGGGATGATTTACATTATAAACCCTTTTAAATTCAAGGCTTTTGGCTCCGAAGTTTATCAATAATCCAATCGGCAAATTGTATGCTTGACAATAATTCATTGCTTGAGCCAGATGTACTTCTTCTAATTTGATAATTGCTTTTAATTCAACCATTATGTTTTGTTCAGCAAAAAAGTCAACTCGTCTTGTTCCAATATCTTCACCTTCGTAATAAATAGTCATTTCCATTTCTCTTTGATAAGCTATTCCTTGCTTTTGAAATTCTATGGCTAAAGCACGTTGATAAATCACCTCTTGGAATCCGTTACCCAAAGTAGAATGTACTTTCATTGCACATCCAATTATTTTATGAGTTAACTCTTCGTGTTTCATTTTATTTAATTTTCATCCTATCATCCTTAAATCCTAAAAATCCTAATTCAGACAATTAAGTAGCGAATTTTTGCATTGGAACATAAGTTTTAATATAGGTAGGCATTCTACTTTTCATTTCATCATCTACACGGTTAAAATCTTCTACATTAAAACTTGGGTTGTGATAGAGTTCTGTAAAATCTTGTTGGTCTATAATATTTCTCACACTTGGGTCGGTGATGTAAGCATAAAAGAAATATCGTAAGCCTTGTAAATCGTCAATGTTGGAAACATTGTTGGTGCTGATGAACTTTTCAAATTCATCACTCAATAAATCGTCTTTGCCTTTTATTTGGTTGCCAAAATAAATGAGTTCCAACAATTCACGCCAGCCAATTTTTCGGTCAATTTTTAATGACTTACGAAGTTTTTCCAAGTCAAAATATTCTTCGGGTTTGTTGTCGTATTTCTCTTTGGCTCTTGCTGTGGCTACTTCCACATCACCAGCTTCCATCAATTGTTTTATTTCATCATCGGTTTTTACCTTTTCTTCAAACTGCTGAAAAAACATTCGGTCAACTTTCATTCCTGCAAAGTCAACTTGTTGCTCGTGCAAAGAATGAATTCTATCATTCTCTTTGTACTCGTAACCTTCTCGTTTTGGTTTGATGGTGTTGTCGTCCACCACAGGCATATCATCGCCTTTGTCGAAGTTTACAGGAAGTTTTAAAACTTGGTCGTACTGATATTTTTCTTCAAAGTATTCGCAAGTAGCAAAGAAGTCAAAGAGTTTGAACGCTGCTTTGTCAATGGAAATATTTTCTTCTTCTCCAAGGTCGTTTTTGAATTTGTGTTCAAACTTGTGAATACGAGTTCCTCGACCTTTTATCTGAATAAATTCTGTTGGCGAAAAAATGGGTCGCATTAAACCAAGGTTCAAAATATTTGGGCAATCCCAACCAGTTGTCATCATTCCAACGGTTACACAAACCCTTGCTTTACTTGTTTTGTAGGATTCTAAAATTTCATTGTCTTTGGCAAAATGGCTAAAGCCTAATAATTTGTCGTTGCTAAAATCAATAGTCATTTGCTGGCTATTCTGCACATTGGAAGTTACCTGAACAGCAAAGTCGCTTTGATATTTGCCAGGGAATATTTGGTGTGCATATTCATTGAGCAGTTGAGCCAATTTTGCAGCGTGGTTTTGTGAAACAGCAAAAACCAAACTCTTTCCAAACTCACCGTTAATTGGGTCTTTCAGCCCATTTTCAATAAAAGTTTTGCAAAACACACGGTTGGTTTCTTCGCTAAAAAACTTCCGTTCAAAATGATTTTGCTTGTAATTTACTTCTTCTAAAATGTCCTCTTGTTCACTACTGGCAACCGTCACCATTATGCCATAACCTTGCTCCGATAGAAGTTTGGTGGTAACATCAGTTCTTGCATCAACAACAATCGGCTGACGCAAATAACCATCTTTAGCACCGTCCACAAGCGTGTAACGATACGTTGGAATGCCACTCTCACAACCGAAGGTTGTGTAAGTGTCAAGCAACATTCTTCGTTCCAATTCTCTAGGGTCGTCAATGTTGTCGGTGTCTAAATGTTTTAAATAGTCTTTTGGTGTTGCGGTTAAACCCAATTTGTAACCCAAGAAATATTCAAACAATGCTCTGCTGTTTCCGCCACCTAATAGTCGGTGCGATTCATCAGAAATAATTAAATCAAAGTCAGTTGGTGAAAAAAGTGTTTTGTATTTGTTGTTTACCATTAACGATTGAATAGTGGTAACCACAATGTCCGCTTTACGCCAATCGTTTTTCTTCTCTTTGTAAACAACGGTTGTAATGTCGCTTTTCAAATAGTTGGTAAAATCTTTTCTTGCTTGTTCTTCCAATTCCAAGCGGTCAACCAAAAATAAAATGCGTCTTGCGTTTCCAGTTCTATAAAATAATTTGATTAATGCAGCAGCAGTTAAAGTCTTTCCTGTGCCTGTTGCCATTTCCAACAAGAAACGCTTTTTTCCTTCGCTTACTGATTGCTGAACGGCTTTGATTGCTTCAACTTGGTAATAGCGAAGAAAACGCAGTTTTAAATTGAAGATTAAATCTTTCTTTTTCTGCTCGTCTTGAAATTCAGGTATTTGTTTGTAGTTCGGAAGTTGCGTTAAAACAACATAGTCGTCATTTACTTGTTCGTTAACTAATTTGTTTGGCTCTGGATTAAATTGATAATATTGTTTGATGGATTCCAATGTCGGAAACACTTGAATTTGTTCAGGATTTCCAGTTTCTATATTCCATAAATAATGAAGTGTTCCGTTTGATAGAATAATGAATTTAACTTTTTGAGATTTAGCGTAATTCCTTGCTTGTTCCTTTCCAGCAAGTGGATTCAAACTTTCTTTCTTTGCTTCTAAAACAAGTATTGGGTTTTGGTTCTCGTCAACCAGTAAAAAGTCAATGAAACCGTTTTTTGAATGTTCAAAGTCTTCACCTAAATCGTCCATTTTGATGGAAGATTCCAATTTAATAGTTGCTTTACCTTTGTCCGAGTCAAAGAAGCTCCACCCTGATTCCTCAAGGAGTTTATTAATTTTTATTCTTGCTTTAGCTTCTTTTTCTGCCATCTAATTCAGTTCAATTTTTTGTCGGTTAAGATACGATTTTTCACCTTTTAAACGGTCATTATCGTTCTGTGGCGGGTGGGAGAATTGGCTCTTTTGCAAGCTTGGGTTTGTGTGTCGGTTTGTGCGGCTTGCAAATGTGCCAATTGTGCGTTGGCAGAATTTCAATTTTTTTTGTGCGGTGGGGAAAAAATAAAAAACATAGCGTTGGTCAGCGTGTCGGTTTAGATGCTATTTCAGTGAAACTAAATTTGAGCGGAGAGGGCGGGATTCGAACCCGCGATACAGTTGCCCGTATACAAACTTTCCAGGCTTGCTCGTTCGACCACTCTGACACCTCTCCTATTAAATTTGGGATACAAATGTATCAATAAAACAAAATAAATCTGCTTTTATTGATGATTAAATTGTGACAATCTTTTGGTAAATAAAATCAATGTTTTTTGTGTTTAAATTATATTTACTTCTCGCTCTAATGTAATTCCAAATTTGTTTTTAACAACTTCTAAAACATGAGTAGATAGCTTATAAATTTCTTGGCCAGTGGCGTTTCCATAATTTACTAAAACCAAAGCTTGTAATTGATGAACTCCTGCATCGCCCAATCTATAGCCTTTCAAACCAGCTTGCTCTATTAACCAACCTGCCGCCAGCTTATAATTTTTATTCTCTAAAGGATATGCAACCAAATGTTGATATTCTTTTTTTAATCTTTGATAGGTATTTTCATCAACCTCAGGATTTTTGAAAAAACTTCCTGCATTTCCTATTTCTTTGGGATTTGGTAATTTGGCTGTTCTAATATTGATAATCGCTTGCGCTATTAATTTAATAGATAAATCGCTTACCTTCATTAAATCCAATTCTTGTTTAATGGCCCCGTAATTGATATTGAATGTTGGTTTTTTTGATAACTGAAAAGTTACTGAGGTGATGATAAATTGATTTTTTAATGTTCGCTTAAAAACACTTTCCCGGTATCCAAATTCACAATCAGATTTCGTGAAAATTTTTATGTTGCCTGTTGCCAATTCAACAGCTTCCAATTCATAAAAAATATCTTTTATTTCTACGCCATAAGCACCAATGTTTTGCATCGGACTCGCTCCAACACAACCTGGTATTAAAGCCAAATTTTCAATGCCTGCGTAATTATTATTTATACACCATACAACAAATTCGTGCCAAACCACACCCGCATAGCTCTTCACGTATACCTCATTTTCATTTTCAGAAATTACTTCAATTCCTAAAACTTCATTCTTTATAACTAATCCATCAAAATTTTTAGTTAACAATAAATTACTTCCTCCTCCAATAATTAAATGTGGGTTTGATTTAAACTGAAAACTATTGATTAATTCTTTAATTTGATTAACAGAATTTACATTGACAAAAAGTTTAGAATAAGCTTCTATACCAAATGTGTTTAAAGATTTTAAAGGGTAATTTGAAATAAAATTCATTTTATAAAAATAAAAAAAAGCCTTATTTGCAAGGCTTTTAGTTTTATTTACTTTTTAAAAAGGGAGTGTTTGTAATAATCTTTAACAAAACTCATCATAAACCATTTTAAGGTGTTCGGATATCATGGCTGCTGTTCTTCCTTCAATATTGTGTCGTTCAACAAAATGAACCAATTCGCCATTTTTAAATAAAGCAATGCTTGGTGAAGAAGGCGGATAGGGTGCAAAATGCTGACGGGCTTTATTTACAGCATCAACGTCAAAACCAGCAAATACGGTTGTTAATTTTGTTGGTTTTTTTGCATGATCTAAACTCAATTTTACACCTGGCCTGCAAGCTGCCGCTGCACAACCACAAACAGAATTTAAAACCATTAATACGGTTCCGTCTGATTTTAAAACCTCCTCTACTCTATTTGGATTTGTGATATCTTCAAAGCCTACGCTAACAAGTTCAGCTTTCATCGGGGATACTAAGGTCTCTGGATACATGTTTTTATTTTTTTATAATTAATGTGTAAATGTACCATCTTTTTTTCTAAAATATTTGTTTTAACAATCTTTAAATAAATTTACTTTTTAGTGATAAGAAATTCGGTTCTTCTGTTTTTAGCCCTTCCTTCTTCTGTTTTATTATCAGCAATTGGTTTGCTTGAGCCATAACCTTTAGCAGTTAGCCGTTTACCATCTATTCCCTTTTCTTCCAGCAGAGACTTTATACTATAAGCTCTATTAGCTGATAAAGCTTGATTTGAAACAGCTGAACCAACATTATCAGTGTGACCTTGCACTTCAATATTTATACTAGGATTTTCCTTTAGAAACTCTACGAAAGATTCCAAAACAATAAAAGATTCCTTTTTAAGATCTGATGAGTTGGTATTATACTGGATATTGTTAATGATAAATGAACTGCCTTGGCTGGCTTCATTAATGTCCATGGTAAGTTTCGTCTGATCTTGATTATCGACAGATAATAATGATTCAATAATATCTTTAGGACTTATAATCTTAGAACTAAATGAATAATTATTTTTTTTCACAGTTATCAGAATGTCTTCTTTACTACTTACATTTAATGCAACCGTAAATTTACCAGAAGAAGAATCTAATATGGCATTGGTTTTTTCTTTGGTGACGGTATTTGTAATTTCAACTCTACCTCCTTCAACCACGTTTCCGAATTTGTCTTTGACTTCACCACTAAAAAAAACTATTTCTTCAGGACGAGCTTCTTTATATAATTCAAAAGAATATAAATCCGTTTTACCAACACCTTTTCCTCTTAGCTTACCTTCATCATAAGAAAAAAAGTAAGCCGTTTTACCATTGCTACTTACAAAAAATCCCGTATCATCTGCCTCTGTATTAATCGGCGTGCCAATATTTTCAGGATCTAACCATTGATTATTCTCATTCTTTCTACAATAAAATAAATCATACCCGCCAAAGCCAAAATGTCCATTGCTACTAAAATAAAGTGTTTTGCTATCAGAATGGATGAAAGGTGTTTTTTCATCTCCTCTCGTATTAATTTTAGGACCAGCATTTTTGGGAATAGACCACTCGCCTGTAATTACATCACGTTGCGTAATGTATATATCAATTCCTCCATATCCTCCTGGCCTATCACTTGCAAAAAAAATGGTGTTACCGTCAGCACTAACAGATGGTTGTGAATCCCAAAAAATGGGATGATTAACATTGGCACTAATTTTTTTGATGGGCTGCCATTCGTCATTGATATTTTCAGAAACATAAATGTCACAATTCTGCTGAGCGCCTCCTTCATTTCGAGTCATAGAAAAATACAACCGTTTATTATCTATTGAAATTGAGCATCCACCCTGTCCATCATCTGTTTGGTTGAAAGGATAAGGCATCAGTTCGCCAGCATTAAAATTTCCAGCTTTATCACTTTGTGCTACCATAAATGCTTCTTTTTCTTTATCCGACTGATAAACCACGCTTTTGCTTTCAACAGGGACTTTCCTGGTAAAGAAGCAAAGTTTATTATCTGGTGAAATGTATGCTAAATACTCGTCGCGGGGTGTTGAAACGCCACGAACAACTTTAGGATCAAACGGAACTATTTTCTTTTTAAGTTCTCCCTCTTTCTTCGCATATTTAATCATTTCGCGGGCTTGGTAAATTTCTCCCTCGTAGTCTTTGGAAAATTTTTTTTCATCTTCATCTCTGAATTTAATAAATTTTTCAAGGTATTTGATTGCCGAATCGTTTTTTACTTCTTCATAATAATTAAAACCAATAAAATAATAAGGCTCGGAATGTATTTGAGGACAGACATTAATTGCTTTTTGAAAATAAGGAACTGCTGGGGCAAAAGATTTATTATTTAATTTACTGGTTACTACAATTTCATTTCCCATTGCTAGATTAGCTTCTGCAAAATCAGGTTCAGCATCCAAACATTTTCTTAAAAATTCTAACCGTTCTGGTTTTTTATACTGCTTTTTATCTTTGGCTTTTTCATAGAGTTTTAACGCACTTTTATTATCTATCTCTTGACAAAACTTTTTTGTTTGTCCTTCAGTTTCTTCTTGTGAAAAGAAATAAAAAGGAATTAATATTAGAAAGAAAATATTGAGGAGAATCTTATTTAACATATAGGCTGGTATGAAAGATTTTATGAGTCAAATTTAAGCCGAATTATGAATGATTGAAACAAAAAAATCATTTGTTTTGATCTAACAATTTTTTTGTCGAACGCAGAAAATAATATATATCGTTATATTTTAGTAGTTTTGTGGCATTATGCCAAATATAGTAGCCATTGTTGGTCGCCCAAACGTGGGGAAATCAACCTTATTTAATAGATTAACCGAAACCCGCGAGGCTATTGTTGATGAAGTGGCTGGCGTTACAAGAGATAGACATTACGGAAAAGCAATTTGGAATGGTGTTGAATTTTCAGTAGTTGACACTGGTGGCTATATAAAAGGAAGTGAAGATGAATTTGAAGCCGAAATCCGCAAACAAGTTCAGATAGCTGTTGATGAGTGCACCTCAATACTTTTTTTAGTGGACGTTTCTGAAGGCGTTACCGAATTTGATAAAGAAGTTGCTAAAGTTGTCAGAAAAAGTAAAAAGCCCGTCATGGTAGTTGTTAATAAAGTTGACAACTCTGATAGAAATGCCTATGCCGCAGAATTTTATGCGTTGGGTCTTGGAGAACCATATTGTATCTCATCAAACAGTGGAAGCGGAACTGGTGACATGCTTGATGCGCTCGTTAAATCATTTCCTGAAGATACTGGTGCTATACCTGGAGATCATTTACCAAAAATAGCCATTGTTGGTCGGCCAAATGTTGGAAAATCATCTTTAACCAATGCTTTGCTGGGTGAAGAAAGAAACATTGTAACACCTATTGCGGGAACAACAAGAGACAGCATACACAGCCGCTATAATAAATTTGGTTACGATTTTTTATTGATTGACACCGCTGGAATGCGTAAAAAAACAAAGGTACACGAAGACCTTGAATTTTACAGCGTCATGCGAACGATAAGAGCAATTGAAACGGCAGATGTATGCGTATTAATGATTGATGCAACACAGGGAATAGAATCTCAAGACTTAAATATTATTCATTTAGTAGGAACCAATCACAAAGGCTTAGTCATTGTCGTAAACAAATGGGATTTACTAGAAAAAGATACCATGTCTACCAAACATTTTGAAGAAGCCATCAAAGCTAAATTGGCTCCATTTAGGGATGTACCAATTATATTTACTTCTGTGATTGAAAAACAACGCATCATGAAAGTCATTGAAGTGGCGATGGAGGTGTTTCAAAACAAAAAAACCAAAATACCAACCAGTAAGTTAAATGACTTTTTTTTACCATTGATTGAAAAATATCCTCCTCCAACCATTAAAGGTAAAGTAGTAAAAATTAAATATGTGACACAAATCACTGACACCAGTGCGTTTATATTTTTTTGTAACTCACCACAATATTTAACGGATGCTTATAAACGTTTTTTAGAAAATAAATTCAGAGAAAACTTCAATTTCACAGGCGTATCCCTTTCATTTTATTTTCGAAAAAAATAATTTTAAATTATTTTTTAATTCAATAAGCAAGAGTATTTTTTTACTCAAAAAATTAATCAAATATCAATGTGAATTACAAAAAGAGTTAATAAAAAATAATTCAACATTCTAAAAAATTCACCAGTTACATAAATCTTACTCATTCATTAAACAACAGATATCCTACTCGAACTGTTAATGAAAATTGACAAAACCAATGGTTTAGATATTTTTAATTATGTATTTTTAATCCATGAACATCGAATCCTATCTTGCTCAAACAATATCTGAAACAGTTAATCAATTATTTGATTTATCAACCAATTCTGAACATATCGTCATACAAAAAACAAAAAAAGAATTTGAAGGTGATTACACCTTGGTTACATTTCCTTTCATTAAAGCCTCTAAAAAAACTCCCGAAAATACAGGTCAATTGATTGGTGAGTTATTACTAAAAAAAAATGCTAACATCATTCATTTTAATGTTGTTAAAGGATTTTTGAATTTTTCATTATCAAATAATTTTTGGTTGAATGCATTTAAAGAAATTTCATCTCAACCACATTACGGTTTTAAAAAAGCGAATAGTTCAGGAAAACAAATCATGTTAGAGTATTCGTCTCCTAATACCAATAAACCCCTGCACTTAGGGCATATCCGCAATAATCTATTAGGTTTTTCAGTAGCAAATATCATACAATCGCAAGGCCATGAAGTCATAAAAGTTAATTTAATTAACGACCGTGGTATACATATTTGCAAGAGTATGCTGGCTTGGAAATTATTTGGAAATGAGGAAACACCTGATACTTCTCAAATAAAAGGAGATCATTTTGTTGGAAAATATTATGTTGCCTTTGATAAAGAATATAAAAAACAAATTACCGAATTAGAAGCAAAAGGATTGACAAAAGAAGAAGCCGAAAAAAAAGCACCAATCATCTTACAAGCCCAAGAAATGCTATTAAAATGGGAAGCGAACGAATCTGACATCATCAACCTTTGGAAAACCATGAATAATTGGGTCTATCAAGGGTTTGATATTACTTACAAAAAGTTAGGTGTAACATTTGACAAGTTATACTATGAAAGCAATACTTATTTATTAGGAAAAGAAATTGTTAAAGAAGGTTTAGAAAAAAATGTTTTTTATAAAAAAGAAAACGGAAGTGTTTGCATAGACTTGAGCGCAGAAGGCTTAGATGAAAAAGTAGTTTTACGCAGTGATGGCACTTCGGTTTACATTACCCAAGATTTAGGAACTGCCATAGAACGGGCTAAAGAATTTCCCAAAATCAGTCAAATGATTTACACAGTTGGAAATGAACAGGATTATCATTTTAAAGTATTATTCAAATGTCTTGAAAAATTAGGCTATAGGTGGGCAAATGAATGTTTTCATTTAAGTTATGGAATGGTAGAATTACCAGAAGGTAAAATGAAAAGTCGTGAAGGAACGGTTGTAGATGCAGACGATTTAATAGATGGAATGATTTTGACAGCTAGAGAAACAACTGAAGAATTAGGAAAAGTAGAAGGCTTTAAAACGGAGGAACTACAAAAACTTTATACAACTATTGGGATGGGTGCTTTGAAATATTTTATTTTAAAAGTAGATCCTAAAAAGAAAATGTTGTTTGATCCCAAAGAAAGTATTGATTTTAATGGACATACGGGGCCATTTATACAATACGCTCACGCACGAATTAAATCCATCATTCGCAAGTACGAAAAATCAACCGATCAAATTTATATTTCTGACTCAATCATATTACATCCCAAAGAAAAAGAATTAATAAAAATGTTATATGATTTTTCTAATGCACTTGAAGAATCAGCCAAAACATATAATCCATCCATTGTTGCAAACATTGTTTACGAAATCACAAAACAATTTAATCAATTTTATAATGAATGTCCTGTTCTAAAAGAGGAAGACGAAACGATAAAAGATTTTAGAATAAAATTAATTGAAACAACATCATCAATTATTAAAAACGGAATGATGTGTTTGGGAATTGAAGTCCCTGATAGAATGTAATTTCATCAATTTACTAAAAAATACAATTTGATATATTTAGATTATAACGCTACAACACCAGTAGATGAAAGGGTCTTAGAAGAAATGCTTCCTTTTTTCAGTGAACATTTTGGAAATGCCCATAGTTCTACGCATCAATATGGTTGGTATGCCAATGGCTCGGTTGAAAAGGCCAGACAACAAGTTGCAAGTTTTATAGGAGCTGAAGCAACTGAAATTGTTTTTACTTCAGGAGCAACTGAAGCAATTAATATGGCTTTAAAAGGTGTTTACGAAGCATATCAAACAAAAGGAAATCATATTATCACGACCAAAACAGAACACAAAGCAGTTTTAGATACTTGCGAATATTTAAAAGAAATTGGTGCAGAGATTACTTATCTCAACTTAGACAAGGAAGGCCGAATTGATTTAGAAGAATTGAAAGATAGCTTTACCTCAAAAACCATTTTAGTTTCTATACTTGCTGCTAATAATGAAACTGGAGTTTTGCAAGATTTAGAAAAAATTTCTCAACTCACGCATGAACATCATGCCATTTTTTTTAGCGATACAACTCAATTGGCTGGTAAACTTCCCATTGATGTAAATGAAGTGGGGATTGATTTGTGTTGCATATCAGGACATAAATTATTTGCACCAAAAGGTGTTGGGGCAATCTATATAAGACGAAAAAATCCTCGTGTTAATTTAATTCCTTTGTTTCATGGTGGTTCACAAGAAAACGGAAAACGAAGCGGAACCCTCAATGTACCGTCAATTGTAGGATTAGGAAAAGCTTGTGAAATTTCTAAAACAGAATTTTGGGATAGCAATGCTCACATTTCAAAAATAAGAGGCTATTTAGAGCATCAGTTATTAGAGATCCCACATTTAAAAATAAATGGTTCTACCCGTCATCGGTTATATAATACTTCAAACATCTATTTTCCAACTTTAAAAAATGGCGATTCAGTTTTTTCTCACATTAAATTGAAATACGCTGTAGCACTTGGTTCTGCTTGTACTTCTGCTGTTGCTGAAACTTCGCATGTATTAAAAGCAATGGGCTTATCAAAAGAAGAAGCTGAAAATTCAATTCGTTTTTCTTTATCCAAACATAATACCATCCAAGAAATGGAAGATTTAGTAAAATTTATTTTTGATTTATATGACCTACAAACCTAACTGATAATAGGCTGCTAAGCATTTCTAGGAAAAATCTACCCTAAAAAAAATGGCTGAATCTATCGATGACAAAGTTTATCAAAATGGAAAATAGAGTGGTATTAAAAAAGTTCTAAATATCTAAATGTTTTTGTTAAACTAGTTCATTGATATAACATACATGTAGAACTGATTTTCACCTTTATGAAAATTCAAGATTTTATTTAAGAAAAAAACTTTAATCTTAATTTTTTACAAGGCCTTTTCATCTACAAATTAAATCTTAAACCAAGGCTGAGATTAAAAATATTTTGTTTCAACAACAACTCATACTTATTAATTTTCATTTTGCTATTTGATAATTCAACTAAATAACTTGGTTGAAAAATAACTGAAGTTCGGCTATTGATTATATAATGGATGCTGATGCTTGGAATTAAACTGGGTGAAATGATTTGAAAATTTTTAATTTCGTCTACCTCATTGGATGGCGTGTTTGGAGTTATAAGAAAAAAATTGTTTGTACTTGCCATGCTTATACTGCTGGTTAATGTGTCTTTTTCTAATTCATATTTAGTTGTTAAATTATATTGGGTAAGCTTCAAATTAAACATTAGTCCACCTTCCATTTTAAACTTATTTTTTTGAAATAAAAAATAATTAAAACCAAGACCTAAATTTTTTTGACTAGCAAATTGTATGTTAAATTGTTCATTTCTATTGAAATATTTAACTGTTTGCAAAAAAGTATTAGTAGTAGTAAATCCAATATTGCCAGTTTTGAAATTGATAGGCACATTTTTGGTTTCGGTTTTATTAAACTCACTATTTTTACTACTTAAAAAAAATTGCCCACAAAGCATTAGTTTACTAGTAAGTTGGTAATTTAATTTGAGGCCCCCTTGATAATTCAAATCAGATAAGTTTTTGGTATAATTATTGACGTTTATAAAAGTATGAGTGAAATTGAATCCAAATAATGCATCAATCGTAAATTTATTTTTTTTGTTTTCAAATATTAACGGCAAGCTGTTTGCATCATTATTTAACGCTATTAAGGTTGGTTCAATTGACAAATCATTTATCGTTGTAATATTGATGGCATTTATAAACGAATCAGAAAAAGAATTAGGTAAAATAGATTGGCTTACTAAAATAGAATCTTTATCAGTTCCATTTCTATATGATTTAACTTTCTGTAAAGTAGAGCTTCTTTGGGCACTTGTATTTGAACCCAATAAATCATGTTGGATAGTCCCATTCAAACCCTTGCTATTTTTTAGATTTCGACCGTTTATTAGAGAGTTCTGAATATTGCTAATATGCGTTAACGATGATTTTGCGTTTTTCAATTTACTGGTTTCTCTGTTTAAATTAATTTTGTTAATGTTAGCAGTGTTTGTTGACAGTATTTCTTCATTATATTTTCTTTCATTACTTAACTTTCTGATTTTAGATGAATTGCTTGCAATTGACTTACTTTTTTCATTTTTATTGATTTTACTTGCAAGAGGATTTGTTCTAAAATAAATGAACGTGAGACTGAATGAAATGGCACTAATGATGGTTATTATACCAAAGAAACTACTTTTTTTAAACCACCATCCTTTGTTATTATTTTCATTGTTTGGTAAAAATGGTTTTATTTTTTGCCAACCTTCGTCAACAATTTTATCGTCAATTTCTCGACTATAATTTTCAAGTTTATAATTTGTAATATTTTTAATACTTTTCATTTGTATGGTTTGTCATTTTTCAATTTTCAAAAACTCTCATTTAGTTTCTATTGATACTTTAAGGTAACAATGGGTTTGCTCATTTTATTCATTTTTCGATTAAATTCAGTATCAACTAATCTTTTTAAATACGCTTTTGCTTTAAACAATTGGGATTTTGAGGTTCCCTCTGTTATATTTAATTGTTTGGCAATTTCTTTATGTGTAAAACCATCCAGACAAAATAAATTAATAATGATTCGATATCCATCAGGTAATTTATTTAATAAAAGTAAAATGTCCTTTGCTTCAAAATCTCCGAAAATAGAATCGATGTTTTCATTGTCTTTAATATCTTCACTTTCCAAAACTGGCACGTGTAAATTATATTTTAAATTACTTTTATAATTGTTAATGGCGGTATTTTGAACAATTCGTTTAAGCCAACCTTCAAATGATCCTTCTGGAGAATATGAATCAATATTATGGAAGATTTTAATGAAAGCATCTTGCAGCACATCATCTGCTTCAAAACTTGTTCTACAATATCTAATCGCAATAGAATGAAGAACCCTATAATATTTTTTATAAAGTGCTTCAAAGCCTTTTTCATTTTTAGCTTGGCATTGCTCTATGATATCAATTAACCCTTCGTTCAAAATTAGTAATGAATATCTTCAAATAATTTTTATCAAACATGATGCATTTCTTATTTAATTATAAGCATAATTTTTTGAAAATGAAAGCTTTTAAAAAAAAATACTTTATAAAATAAGTCCAAATAAAAATTAACAATGATGCTTGCACAGTTAACAATCTGTTTCGGTGCAAGCATCATGTGTTCTTAAAAAATATTTCGAGTCGTCGTTTTATATTTTTTTTAATTAAATAAAATTGGTTTATTCGTTTTTGAAATTCTAATAATTTTACATGGCTGTGTAATACTTTGCGTTACGAGTTCATTAGGTTGAGGAAATCTAAGTTTTACGTATACGCTTATATTATTTTTATATTCAACAATATTTGTGTTATCAATGAAGTAGCCGCCACTCTCGCGAACCTTATCAATAGACACAATAACGTTTTGGAGCTACCAGTTGTGCGGTTTGAAACCGTTGTCTACCGAAATGCTTTTAACAAAGATACTATGTTCATGGACTTTTGCAAAGCGAAAATAATTGTCTTTCGCGGAGCGACCGCTTTTGCAAAAGCTTTGTTGTCAGCCCGCATTACTGGTAGGTGCTGTTATGGGCTGGTTTTATCAATAACAGAACCAGTTTTTTCTCATTCCTATTTTTTAATAAATTTATTTCTTACTATTCTTCCTGAACCAGATTTTGAAATTATTATATAACTGCCCGATGGTAAGTTGCTAATATTAATAGGTTGACTGAAATCAAAGCTATCAATGTTTAGTACGACCTTTCCAGCTATGTCAATTATTGTAACATTAGCAAAGGGTACATCTTCAACTTTTCCAAGAAATAAAAATTGATCCGTTGGATTTGGGTACAATAACAGGTTATTCGATGTTATCGGCTCTTTAATACCTGTTGTACAAAAAGAAAAATTGCCAAATTGAAGCGTAATAAAATTTGGAACGTCAAGAAACAGGCAAATATGAGGACAATAATCGGTACAGCAATAGAAACCATAAAACCCTGATTCGGTAACTGTTATGGTGTCACCGGTAGCTCCTTGAATGATGCAAGGGTCTCCTGGTATTGGAGGGATAGCTGAAGGCATACATTTATACCAAGTATGTAAACCATAAACCTGATCGAATCCATTTTCTAACAAAACAGAAGCACCATTGCATACATTATATGTTCCAGATCCAATATATTGATAAGTTCCGGGTTGAAAAGTAGCAGTAAGATAAGGCAAGCCAAAAGCATAGCCGTCTGCCAAAATAGCAGGACTTTCTTCTGTACACGTATTTAAAGTAGCTGCCACTTTGAAATAATACAACATGTCGTCAGTACCATTGATAGTATATGTTTGAGAATTTGCTCCCTGAATCGCAATCCATGGGTTTCGATTTGGCGCACCCGGAGGCACAGCCGCCCACTCTTGTCTATACCATTGATATGTATCGTATGCTTGGGTCGCTAAAATTTCAGTATCGTTGTTGTCGCAGAAGGCAATTGAGTTTGGCCCATTATTAAAATAACCCAACCTCGGACTTGTAATTGTTGGACTGAAACATGGCTGAGCGTGTAAGTGCCATGATGTAAATGCGATTACAACATTTAAAACAAATAAATTTCTCATAATGCTAGATTTAAAATTTTCCTACTCGTATGGCTTTTCGGTGTCGCCCCGTTTGTTTAGTGGTCGCTAGTCTCCACTTTTATTATGTAATTGTAATTT
>JBKDJY010000048.1:0-14961 GCA_046345275.1 Bacteroidota bacterium | reverse complement strand
TGTTTTGTACCGGTTTAGTTTCATCTTTAATGTATTAATTTACACTACAAATATAATATTAACTATTTGATAATCAAATAGTTAATAAGTTAATTTATTAACAAGTTTATCAACAGTTTGATTTATAGAACTCCCCTTAATTTAATTTGATGGATTTTATTTTACTTTTTACGATAAAGGCATAAGGAAAATCCAATTGAACTTTTTTAAGAAATTGGTATGCTTCAAGTTTTGTTTTAAAATCACCCACATTAATTACAAAATTTGGTTGCTGATATTCTTCATAAGACATCACATCTGAGTACTTCGCATTAAATTCGTTTT
The DNA here is from genome assembly GCA_046345275.1 of Bacteroidota bacterium. GTDB lineage: Bacteria > Bacteroidota > Bacteroidia > B-17B0 > Aurantibacillaceae > UBA4416. The sequence goes on along the minus strand of JBKDJY010000048.1, from coordinate 14,637 downwards.
GAACCAATCTTGCTTTGGATTTATCTCCACTAAAATGAATTTTAATCCTATAGCCGTCACTTTCACCGTTGGTTCTGTGATTAAATTCGATTTTTTTTTCTTTTAATGCTTCAACTTTTATGAGTGTTTGTAAAGGATCATCAATGCTGCTTTTTTGAGCGAAGCAAACAATGCATTGCATGCTACATAAAAATAAAAACAATCTACATCTCACCTTTCAAAAATAGAGAAATTAGCTTAAAAAATTCATTAAATTAGCCTTTTATTTTATTCAAATTAACATGGACAAATTTTCCTTCATAGGCACAAGCGATGTGAGCGCTATTGAACAATTATTCTTGCAATACTCACAAGATGCTAATTCAGTTGATGCATCGTGGAGAGATTTTTTTAAAGGCTTCGAATTTGCGCGTACTTCATACGACAGCGATGGAGGAGTTATTCCTGAAAATGTTACAAAAGAGTTTAAAGTGATAAGTTTGATTAACGGTTATCGTCAACGTGGTCATTTATTTACCAAAACCAATCCCGTTCGCCAACGCAGAACTTACGAGCCAACCTTAAATCTAGAAACATTTGGATTATCTTCAACTGATTTAGAAGTTATTTTTCAGGCAGGTCATGAAATTGGAATTGGAAATGCAAAGTTAAAAGATATTATTTCTCATCTTGAACGAACATACTGTCAAAGTATTGGTGCAGAATATTCCTACATGCGTGAGCCAAAAGTAGTGAAATGGCTACAGGAACGGATGGAAAAAACCCAAAATACCCCTACTTTTAGCATTGATGAAAAAAGGGTTATTCTCAAAAAATTAACGCAAGCTGTCGTTTTTGAAAGCTACTTGCACACGAAGTTTGTCGGCCAAAAACGTTTTTCTTTAGAAGGTGCTGAAGCTGTGATACCTGCTATCAACGCACTGGTTGAACATGGTGTAAATATAGGAATTGAAGATTATGTAATTGGGATGGCGCATCGTGGGCGTTTAAACGTGCTTACTAACATTATGAATAAAACCTATAAAGATGTATTTACCGAATTTGAAGGAAGGCCAAGTGAAGATTCTTTATTTGATGGCGACGTAAAATACCATATGGGTTATTCATCGGACCAAAAGAGTGACGGTGGAAAAAAAGTACACATCAGTTTAACTCCAAATCCTTCACACTTAGAAACAGTTGCTCCTGTTGCGCAAGGCATTATTCGTGCAAAAATTGATAATCTTCATAAAGGGGATAACTCAAAAGCTTGCGCCATAGCTATTCATGGAGATGCTGCTGTTGCAGCGCAAGGCGTTGTATACGAAACATTGCAAATGAGCCAACTGGATGGCTACAAAACTGGAGGCACCATTCATTTTGTGATAAATAATCAAATTGGCTTCACAACTAATTTCTTAGATGCTCGTTCATCAACCTATTGCACGGATATAGCAAAAGTCGTTTTAAGTCCAGTATTCCACGTTAATGGAGATGATGTAGAAGCCTTATGTTTTGTTTCAAAACTGGCCATGGAATTCCGTCAAGAATTTCATCGCGATGTGTTTATAGATATATTATGTTATCGAAAATATGGCCATAATGAAGGAGATGAGCCTCGTTTTACCCAACCTTTACTATACAAAGCAATTGCAGCGCATCCTAACGTTAAAGATATTTATGTAAATCGATTAATTCAAGATGGCTCTGAATTAGCAAAAGAAGCGAAAGAAATCGAAACTAAATTTAAGGCCGAATTAGATTTAAACTTAGATGAAGCTAAGAAAGCAGAAACAGTTAAAATCACTTCTTTTCTTGAAGGAAATTGGAAGGGAATTAAAAGAGCGACAGAAAATGATTTTGAAACATCGCCTAAAACTGCCATTGAAGAAAAATTATTTTTAGAACTAGCAAATAAAACAACGGACTTACCAAAGGATAAAAAATTCTTTAACAAAATTCAAAAAGTTTTTGATGATAGAAAAGCAATGATTACTAATGACAACTATGATTGGGCAATGGGGGAATTAATAGCTTACGCATCTTTACTTCGAGAAGGATTTCCTGTTCGCTTTAGTGGACAGGATGTTGAACGTGGTACATTCTCTCACCGCCACGCCGTCATTAAAATTGAAGATAGTGAAGAAGAATATACGCCACTAAATAATATTGACGCAGACGTACAACTAAACATTTTTAACTCATTGCTGAGTGAATACGCTGTGCTGGGCTTCGACTATGGTTACGCATTTGCTGCACCAAACGCACTGACAATTTGGGAAGCTCAATTTGGAGATTTTTTTAATGGCGCACAGATAATCATTGACCAATATTTAACTTCAGCTGAATATAAATGGCGTCGGATGAATGGCTTGGTTATTTTATTGCCTCATGGCTACGAAGGGCAAGGGCCAGAGCATTCTTCAGCACGCATTGAAAGGTTTTTGCAAGCTTGTGCAGAAAACAATATACAAATTGTAAACACCACCACTCCAGCTCAACAATTTCACGTAATTCGTCGACAATTAAAAAGAGAATTTCGCAAACCATTAATTTGTTTTACGCCCAAAAAATTACTTCGCTACCCAACATGTGTAAGCAAGCTAACTGATTTTACAAAAACAAATTTTCAAGAAGTTTTAGATGATAATATTGATGTAAAAAAAGTAACGAGAATTGCTTTTTGCTCCGGAAAAGTATATTACGATTTAATTGAACGCAGAGAAAAAGAAGGAAGTAATGATATTGCGTTTATTCGCTTAGAACAATTATATCCTTTTCCTAAAAAACAAATTGATGTCTTGTTGAAAAAATACAACAAGGCCACAGATTATCTCTTCATTCAAGAAGAGCCTGAAAACATGGGTTCATGGCGCTTTGTTGATAATAATTTGCGATCATTAAAATTAAAATACATAGGACGAGAAGCGGCAGCTAGTCCAGCAACAGGATTTGCAAAACGTCATGCAGCCGAAAACGAAGAAATAATGACTGCGATTTTTAATAAAGTTTTAATAAATTAAAAATGGTTAAAACCCTGAGTTCTATGTCAAATCGAGTTGGTGATTCATTGGGAAATAGATATAACGCTTGCTTTGGTTTTGCAATAATTGATTGATAGACAATTTTTTTATCTAATAATAACCATTTTACCGAAGCCTTTTTTGAAAAAATAGTCTGCAATCGTTGTATTTTTTTCAACAGCCTCTCCATTGTGTCTAGTGATAACTCTGTATAAGTACACGCCATTAGCCAACTTGTCACCGAAATCATCTTTTCCGTCCCAAGCATAATCTGTTATATTTCTTCCAATGTGAATATCACTTAATTCATTCCTTGTAATTTCCCTTACCACTTTTCCAGTAATCGTCATGATTTGAATGATAAATTTATCTGGAACTTCAGAACCTGTTAAGGTAAAAACAAATCGTGTAGAGGTACTAAAAGGATTGGGATAATTCAAAACTTCAGTGACCGTTTGTTTATTAATAACTTCAAAGTTAATACTATAATCAGAAGCTCCTGAAATATTCTTGGCTCGATCAGCTGCTTGAACGCGTAAAAAATATTTTCCGTCTTCTTCTAATTTTGGCATCCATTCTATTTTGCATGAATTATTTGGCAATTGTGCTGGGGTAAATTTTATTATGTTGGCAAAGTATAATCTTTTTTCATCTAAATCTTTTGGATATTTTGTAAACAAAGCAAAATCAGCGGTATCATTTAAGGCTAAAAATTTATTTTCATCCTTAAGTGTAATTAAAATGTGTGGTTTGGCCGATACGATATCGCCATTCATAATGTGAACGCCATCAAAGGTGACGTCTAACAATGGATTTATTTTATCTGTCACCACCACAAAAGGAATGCGTGCAATGTTATTAAAGTGATACTGCTCAAGCTGATATTTTTTATTGCGTGGAGGGTTTACATCAACCCATAGATAGTTTAACCCCGGGTACTGATAACTAGCTAAAGTAATGGTATCAATAATAATTTGACCTGATACAAAAGGTGGCACTTTTAAATGTTGAGGTAAGAAATGTGAAATTCTATTTACATCTTCAATATAATAGGTTACAACCAAACTATCGTTAAAAGGCAATGCGCCAATGTTTTCGATGGGTAACTTGATGTTTATTTTATCTCCTTCTAGTAATGTATCATTTGATAAGAAATAGCCTTTTACTGGATTAATGGCACACTCTGGCACATGATCATAAATGACTTGCCATTTTTTTAGTTGTGGTGCTAAATTTAAAATATTGTTTTTCATCAAGGCAACTAATTTGATGGTTGGATATAAACTTGCATCTACATAATCATACAAATTATTGACATCAAATTTGTCTTTATAAAAAGTGGCTAATGTATCTATATTCCCATTTGATTTTCTAATCCCAATAACTTTTAAAACAATCGAGTCATTTAGTCCAACAAATTGATTGATATAATTCCAATGCAAACTATTCCATTTATAAGATGGCCCAATGATGGGCGACTCTATGAAACCCCTATCCCATTTTGTAGTGATGGCATTCGTTATGCTTATCTTTGACATGTTATTTGTGCCAACCACTTCTTCTATAGCACTTCCTGGGATTGCAACTGCTCTTTTCTTGCCAAATATTATCATAGGCAAAGAGTCGTTTACAGTTCTTATTTTGTTTGAACCAAAAGATTCAAATGCTTGATATAAAAGATTGCTGTATGTTGTAGCTTTATGTGCATCTGAACTGTAAGCAAGTATATGATTATTTATTGGAACAGAATTAAGAAAATTTAGAAGATCAGTTTGCCATGCAGGAGCAGAACCACAATAACTAGATTCTCCAAAATCATAAGATCTTCTATTCTCATCACTAAAAGCTAAGCAATTATTATAAGGCGCTGCAAAGCCTGCTGATCCATTAATTCTTGTAATCCAAGGAATGGCTGTGACAGAATCAAAAACAGCAATAGACCAGCCATTAAATGCAAAATGCCAATTCGAAAGTAAGCCATTGTTAACAGAGTATTGTTGTGCCATAATACCATAACTGGAATATGCATTTTTACAGCCAATTTCTACCAAATTATTAAAAAAATCGAATTTCCGCTGGGGTCTTAAAAAATTAACAAACTGATAACCATTATTTTTAAATTGATGAAAATGCGCTTGTGACCAACCATTTTTTGTTCCGATAACTTGAAATGAACTTTCTCTCCAAGTAAATGTATCTGTGGGAGAAACAGGTTCTTTTGATACGCGCCAAAAATAAACGGTGCTATCTTTATAAGGTAAATCAACAGTCCATTCAACAACTCCACCAGTACTGTTTTTAACTTCAGTTTTAATAGGATTTGAAAACACATCACTTGTGTCAATTTGCATTCTGTAATTTAAGGCTCTTGCAAAAGGGTTAGATGTAGAAGCCTTAAGCGTTATCTGTGGCGTTTTTGGAATAATGGCGAATTGATATGGAAACACAGGAATGATATCATCTCCTTCAATAAACAAATTCACTTTCCCTGTCGTTGAGTTGTTAGTTTCCAACAACTCAGAAATTTCATTATAACAATCAATGTTAACTTTAAATTGATTTAACCCAATTCCCCTGATATAATCTTTAAACATAAAAAATGATACGGTGTCTTGATAAAAAGGAGCATTTATTTTTTTAAAAACAACTTCTGAATCTCCATTTGCAAAATAGCGCTGAACTTTTACAATAAAATTACTTTGAATGGCTCTCCCTAAATTTTTGATGTGAATATTAATTCCAATAGAATCAACATAAGAGGTGGTATTAAAAAAAACGCTCGTATTTTTTATTTCATAATCGGGCTTAGAAAATGCATTGATGCGGATGGAAGGATCTCCTTCTAAAGTCATTTCTAAACAGGTAACATCAAAATAAATATTGCCAGAAGTAGAATTTTTCAAACATGAATTTTTTACAGCGTCGCCAATTCCTTTTTCGTATGTTTCTAAAGCAATGGAACGATATAAGTCAGTCGTATACAAAGATAAGTTGGCCGAATAGCCCGTAGAAGAAGATGCTATAAAAGCAATACTTCCCTTTTCATTTATTAATGTAAAATCCTCACTTGTACTCGTAGTTTCTAATGTATGGATGTTGCCAGAATAGCATGAGTTTGCAATAAAAACAGGATACTTATCTTTATTATTATAATTGACAGGGTCGTCAATGGCCTGATCAAAGCCATTAATAGAACCGTGGCCAAAAAAAGTAATCAATGAAGCGCCATTATTAATGAGGGTAGTGATAGAATCACTTAGTATTAATTGAATTGGAGCTAAACTGTTTTTTTTGAAAGTAAATACTTTTCCACCAAACAAAGGTTCCTTAATAATATTTTCATACTCCAGTAAATTTCTTTGAAATTCAGTTTGTTGATTTAAATCAGTACCTCCTGCAAAATGCAATACTCTTTTTCGCCATTCATCATGATTTGGCAATGTTAATTCATGAGTCTTTACTTTATTTAAATAGGCTGTAACTTGTGCATTTGTTTTTGCAGAAACCCTTCCAACCGGAATAAAAGGGGTTAATGAATTGGCGCCATGTATGCCTGTGGTTAGTAAATTATCAGAAGATGGAACTCCCATTGTAGGAATGCTGCAAGCGTTCCAATGCGGTGCACTGGTTTTAACATATTCGTTTTGTATGGATTTACCTAATAATAATAAATACTTGGGTGGTTCAACTGATTTATCACTTAAGTATCGACAAAAGTTTTTTATTGCCAAAGGGTTTTTGGTATTTCCATAAGCAAACTGTTCATAAAGCTCTTCAATGTTTGCCATAATCACATTGTTTGAGCCACCAGAAGGACTTTCTCGATAGGTTTTATAATCATTGGCCGAACTTTGAAATGCCCTATGGCTTATGATTAAAAAAGCAGAGTCAGGATTACTTGTCAAATAATTTACAAAATAACCCGTTTCATTGGCTGGACTTAGTTTCGAAATGTTTATGATATTAGCAGAAGTGGTTAAAAAACATTTTTTTTGCCCTAAAGCATTTGGTATCAAAGCTTTTACGTTTGAGCCACTTACAATGGCATTGATATATTTATGATTGGTTAAATCATAAATAATGACAGAGGAACCTCCAGCACTTACGTTTGAAATGTCTAAAAATGTTTTAGTGGTAGTGCTATTATCAACAAAAAACAACTGTTCGGAAGTATTGTTAAAATCGGGAACTTGGGGATATTTAATATATAAATAGTGGACGTTTGTCTTATTTGTAAAACCAGAAAAAGCTGGATTGCTTAAACTCCTTATTGATAAAGAAGAACTATTTTGTAATAAATTGGACGTGATTTGTTTTTGGACACGTAGTTGCTTAAATCCAAAAAAAGTAGTGTCATTTAAGGTGACTAATGAACCTAAATTATTGGTGTATTCGAGTCTTATTTGATGATCGTAAGTTAACGTATTTAAATTTGCAGTTATTCCCGAAAAACTTGCACGAATGTAAACTGGTAAACTCGGTGATTGATAGACATTAAAATTGGGTAAAGACCCACTATTAATTGATTCACCCTTTTGTAAAATTGCTCCATAACCTTCTCCAACAACATATCTTGGATCACTTCCATTGGGGGCTAGGGTTTGTCCGACAGAATAATAACTGTTATAAGCTAAAATTCTTTCGCTGTAATAGTAATTGGCTGGTGTATAGGAAGCAAAATTGGCGTCTGTTTCAATTGCCACACGCTTATTTGTTGTGAGGTTATTCCATGTTAAGTATGCGTAATTTGTGTCGTTAAACAATGCAAAATATGGGTTAGGTAAATTTAAAATATTTGTGTACGCCAACGAATCAAAACTACAATCATTTTTTTCTGCATAAAATTCAATATAATCGCTGGTATTAAATACATCGTCATTTTCGCCATTAATTAAAATATGCTGTTCAATTCCTTTAATAAATAATTGAAAATTTTTAGGGTTAATGGTATTTAATGGGATTCCCGAATTGGCTAATGTTAAAGAATCAATCCGATACAAACCAGTTTTTGGGATGCTCATTCGGTAATGCTTTTGACTAAAATTTATCCATTCATTTCCGAATTTTTGAGCATTAAGATTTGCCAAAAAACAGATATAAAATAATGTAAAAAATATGTTTTTAATCATTTTTCAAAAATTAGTTGATAAATCAAATTTTACAGTAAATACGTGAGAGTAAAGTGATGTTGATATATTTCCAATATTTGTCAAGGCATAATCCAAACCAAAAATTTTGTATTTTAATCCTACACCCATATTTGGCTGAACCGTTGTAGCATCGCTACCCAGTATGGTTTTTGCTTTTTGTATGTTTCCAATACCTCCTCTTAAAAAGATTATTTTTTTATATCCAACTTCTAACCCAAAAGCAGGTTCCATACTCCACGCTTTGGTTTTTATAACAGTATTACGTTTTCCATCAAACGTATTAATGAAATTTAATTCCCCACCTAAAGAAATTCTATCCTTCCAAACATACCAAGTTCTAGTAGCACCTAAAATTAATCGTGGTAAAGTTATTTCTACAGAGCTGCTTGGTATGTCATTACCAGTTAATAAAAACGTCTGTTTTACTTGATCGGATAGGGTGTAACTCCAAGCATTAAACGTTCCAGTAATGTCTCTTGCCATCGCAGCAAAACGCCACTTTTCGTAGTCATACATTGCTCCAACATCCAGACCAAATCCCCATGCACCACCAAATTCGCCCAATTTACGTCGAATTATTTTTGCATTAGCTCCAAACTTTAATCCTTTTAATTTTGCCATTTTTCGTGCATAAGATAATAATACGGCTGCATCTAATGCATTAAAGGATTTTATTCTTGAATAATCTACATTGCCATTGGCGTCAATTAAATCTGTCGTATTTGGGATATTGTCAACGCCAAACCTAATAAAGTTGATGCCGCCTACACTATTACTATCAATGCGCTTGGAAATTCCAATAAAATCATATTTTGCAATTCCGGCAAAATATTCAGCATGCATTAAGCCAACTTGTAGAGATGTTTTTTGAAATAATAAACCAGCTGGATTCCAATAACCAGCAGTAACATCGCTAACGGAAGCTACATTGGCATTGGCCATAGATAACGCCCGAGCACCAACTCCTACACTTAAAAACTCATTGCTATATTTTGCAATTTGCCCTAAGCTAACAAACACAGGCATTAAAAATATCAAAAACAAATACCTCATAACTCAATAGATAATTTAAAAGTACAAAAAAACAATCAAAACGTCAACATTTTAAGGAAACGAAAAAAAAAATTGGATATTGCCTATAAGATTAAGACTATGGAAAATTTATTTAATTGAAGGTTGCCATAAATTTAGATGAAATCATTTTACTGAATATCATTGCCCCTTCAAGATTTAAGTGATAAACGTCTTTGAAATATTTAGGATTTTTAAAAACTGCAGAATCTGAGTAGTTAAAAAATGAAACATGTTGAACAAAGGCAATATCTTTAAGTTGTTTTGAAAGTCTATTAGAATTAATTATAAACTTTGATGTTCCGCCATAAAAAGGTGTAGTGACAAGTAATAATTTTATATTATTTTTCTTAGAAAAATTTATAATTGAATCTAAGTATGTTCTGTTTTTAATGGTGATTACAGATGTTTTAATTTTTTCGATGCTTAATTTTCTGAATTCACTGTGTTCGGATGTTTGAAATCCTTTATACATGAGTGTGTCGTATCTACCATAAATACCGAACCATCCATGTAATGATGTGCTCAAATAATTTATTTGAGTATATGGAATTGAAGCAAATGGATTATAATAAAAATGAGAAAACCGAGCATCTAGCTTTTTCAGTTCATTCAATAAGTAGGAATTACTTAAGTAAGGAAAAAATCTAGGAAAGTCATTGATGCGGTCGGAGTCATTATCTAAAGCGAAATAATCTATACTTAAAATTAAATATTTAGGTTTAGTGTGTTGATGACAATATGTTTTTAATAAACCATAAGATAATTTTAGGGAAGCACCACTAATTCCCATGTTATAACTATTGAGCCCAGTAATGCTATCAAATATTTTTGGATGAAAATGCATTTCTGCTCTCGAAGAACCCAAAAACAATACCTGATGAGCATTTCCTCTGTTTAAAAATAAATCATTGTATTTGGCAAATATTCCAAGTTTATTTTTCCTTAACCCTTCATATAAGAAACATCGGTAAGCAAATAGTGTAAAAACAAACAACAGGCTATAGAAGATGATTTTTTTTATCAAAATTGAAAATAAATAAAACTATTAGCATTAAAATTACCAAATGCAAAAATTAAAAATAAAACAATAAAGTAAAAACTAGGGCTTGACCAATTTTTAAGATACTGTCCAACTGAAACAAATTGAAATTCGTCATAAATTTCTTTAAAAAATAAGATGATAAGAAATAGAAATATCATAAAGAAAAACATGTGGTTATCCAATGAAAAAAAGTGAGTGAAACCACCCTTAAAACTAAACTCTAAAAATATTGTTCGATAAATATGCGATAAATCTTGCATTGTACTTACTCTGAATGCAATAAAAAAAATGGAAATAAAACACAAAGTATAAATCCTTTTTATAAGTATTGGGGTATTGAATTTTAAGTTTCGAATGCCTTTTTCGATCACATAAAAAACACCATTTAACAACCCCCACACCATAAAAGTAAAATTTGAGCCATGCCACAAAGCACTTAATAAAAATACAATTAGTATGTTAAAAATCCATCGTGCTGCTTTTACTTTATTTCCACCTAAAGAAAAATAAACATATTCTTTAAACCAATTGGTTAAACTGATGTGATGCCTTTGCCAATAATCAGTAATTGAAGTTGCGAGTAAAGGCCGCTTCCAGTTAAGCATTAAATTAATTTTGAATAATTTTGCTACGCCCATTGCAATATCTGAATAACCTGAAAAATCAGCATAAAGCTGTATGAGAAATAAAAATCCAATTAAAACAAATTCTACCGAATTAAAATGAAGATTTAAATTATCAAATGCAGGATCCACGATTAAGGCTAAATTATCAGCAATAACCATCTTTTTAAAAAATCCCCATATTGTTAATTTGGCAAACGCTTCCCAATCTATTGTTTTAAAATGATGTGTTACTTTTAACTGTGGCATTAAATCATCATGGCGCATAATTGGTCCAGCAACCATATGGGGGAAAAACGAAACAAATAATAAAAAATCTTGTAAGGAATCTGTTGCTTTGTATTTATTACGAAACACATCAATGGTGTAGCTGATGGATTGAAAAGTATAAAAAGATAATCCTGCTGGAATAATCAATTGTGTTAATAACAAAGAATATGGAGAAAACAATTGTAACGAAGAATTATAAAAAAACACAAAGTATTTAAACACAAACAAGAGCCCAATATTACTGATTAAACTAACCAGCAATAGGCATTTTCGTTTTCTAATTAAATCAGTTCTTGAAATCAGTTTAGCTAAATAATAATCCAAAGCTGAGGTTCCGATGAGTAAAATTAAAAACCAAGGATTGTATGAAAAATAAAAATAATACGACGCTATTAATAAAAACACATTGCGATGGTTTGGCTTTAGAATCCAATAACCAAAAAAAACCAATGGTAAAAAAATTAAAAAAGGAATTGTATTAAAAAGCATATCTGTAAATATACTAACGATTTAATTTATATTATATTTACACGTCATTATGAATTAGTCATGCTCGAAGAAGCACAAACGCAAATGAAATCAAATATTTGCTGAACATTTGAGCCAGCAGGCGACTAGACATGGCATATTCCAAATGGCAAATAAAAACAATAACATCTGCGGATGAAAATAAAGCAACATATCCCAAATGCCATTACATGCTGCAATTTGTTGTGTGGCTGCTTTTCAATAGTTAAGGCTTTTGAAGGTCAATTGATCTTAACATCATATTTGGTTGGATTGGCCGCAATACTCGATTTTTTTGATGGATTTTTAGCACGTTTATTAAAAGTATCGTCTCCTATAGGAAAAGACTTAGATAGTTTGGCGGATATGGTAACATTTGGATTAGCGCCAGGTGTGATGATGTATCAATTACTTTTAAGAGTAATTGAAATTGATCATATAGAAAACAAATCCCTTGCCTTGGTTTCATTTTTAATACCCATTTTTTCGGCCATTCGTTTGGCGAAATTTAATAACGACACCCGTCAAACTTCTTGTTTTATTGGCCTTCCTACGCCTGCGGTAGCAATTTTTATTTGTTCTATTCCCTTGGTTATCATTCAACATAAAACAGAAAGTATTTTTATGAATATTCCTACGCTACTATCTATTGTTTTTATTTTTAGTTTTTTACTAATATCAGAAATACCCCTTTTTGCATTAAAGTTTAAAAATTTTAGTTGGAAAGACAATCGAGTACGCTATGTTTTTTTATTATTTTCTTTCACACTGATCATAACGCTTCATTTTTTAAGCATTCCTTTGATAATTGTATTATATGTCTTCACAGGCCTGTTAACATATTTATATACCAAGAGAAAATTAGTTTAGATAAAAAAATCTTTTTTAAAAAAACAGGGTTACCTTTAGTTTAAAATAGTATAAAAGGCAACGTACTTTATGTCGAAAGTAACTTACACAGACCTAAATTTTATAGAAGGACTGAAGCATCATGACAGTGCTGTGTTAAGTGCTTTATACAAAAAGTATTATTACCTCGTTCTTAGATATGTTATAAACAATAGCGGAAACAGTGAATCTGCGGCAGATATTTACCAAGAAACCTTAATTGTTTTGTATGAAAATGTTCAAAAGCCAGGATTTAAGCTTAATTGCCAATTACAAACCTATATTTTTTCTATTTCCAAGCATTTATGGTTAAAGCAATTAAGAAAAAATGGAAATACGCTAAGATTTAAAGATAATGACGAAAATGAAGTTGTTGATGTAATTGATGATATAAGCGACTATTTTAAAAAAGAATCAGATATATTGAAAATGAATTTGAGTTTAAATGATTTGGGGGAACCTTGTAAAACCATTTTAAAAGATTTTTATATTTCTAAATTATCGATGGAGCAGATTTCTGAAAAATTTGGTTATACCAATTCAGATAATGCAAAAACACAAAAGTATAAATGTTTACAACGATTAAAGCGAAATTTTTTTGAAGGCTAAAGAAAAGAAAAATGAGAACAACTGATTTATTTGATAATTATTTATTTGGACAAATTTCCGAAGACGAAAAAATTAAATTTGAAATTCGTTTAAAAAATGATTCTGAATTTGCTAGTGCCTATGAAAAACATAAAACTTTAGTTGAAAAATTAAGGCAACATGAAGAACGTTTAAACATTAAACGCATTTTTACAGCCATTCACCAAAAAGAATTTGGAAAAGACGCACAAATTTTTTCAATTAACCAAGGGTTTGTTAAAAAACATGGCAGAACTTTTGCGGTGGCTGCTTCTGTTGCTATTATTGCCGTTATTTCCACCATCACTATATTAAGTGCGGGTGGTTTCTTATTAAAAAAACAAAGTAATGATATTACAAATTTAAAAAGAGAAGTTACTGAATTAAAATACTCAAGAGATGCGATTATTGAAGGGATAAATGATTTAAGTAATAATCGACTTAAAAAATATGTGCCTGCAAACATTGAAGGTACTGGCTTTGCGCTAAACAATAAAGGCTATTTCATTACCAGTTTACATATGGTACAAGGGTCAGATTCAGTATTTGTCACAAATTCAATTTTTGAAAGGATGTCTGCCAAATTAGTTGCTAGCGATGATAAATACGATTTGGCAATTTTCAAATTAGAGAATTCCGAAGCTTTATCAACGATTCCTTATCCATTTTCTTTCAATCAACATTTATCTGAAATTGGCGATAAGGTTTATACCATTGGATATCCCCGTAAAGATATCGTTTACGGAGAAGGTGCTTTAAGTTCATTATCTGGCTTTAATAATGATACGACCATGTTTCAAATTTCCATTCCAGTAAATCCAGGGAATAGTGGCGGACCTTTAATGGATGAATCTGGTTATGTGATAGGTCTTATTCGCGGAAAATTAATTGATGCAGAAGGAACTGGATTTGCGGTGAAATCAGATTTAATTAAACAAGTCATAGACTCTTTAAAAAACGATTCACTTCGAACAAATTTAATTTTAAGCGCTAAAAAATCTACTTTAAAAGGATTAAAACGCAGTGAACAGATTAAAAAAATCCAACCTTTTGTTTTTAATATTATGGTTTATAAAAAATAAGTCATATAATTTTTTTTGATTTTTTTTCACAACTTAATGTGATGCTTAAACGTTCGAAATATTTTATCAGTAATATCTAGAGCTTGCTCAAAAACTCAGAATTTCTTTTTCCATACTTTTGAGGGCAAAAGTAGGCAAAACCCTTTTAAAATTTTAAGGCGATTTTCGTTGCATCGCTTTTGCCTTCCTTAACGAAACCGCTGATAATTTAAGCCCTCCTCCTGCTCATGCCTACCCTTCGCTTAAATGACAGCTATCGCTGAAAAATTTCAAAATCCGCCCACCTGTGTATGATAAAGGCAAAAAAACAAACGCACTCTTTTTAAACTATTTTATTGAGATTATATCATTTTATACTTGCAGATAAAATGT
>JBKDJY010000047.1:0-6805 GCA_046345275.1 Bacteroidota bacterium | reverse complement strand
AGGTAAGATAAGACTTCTAAGCTATGGACTCTATTTTTATGGGGAATCTTTATTTCGTGCTTTTACACTTTATAAGTGATTTATTTCACTCATAATCATGGTTTTATGAAATATTTGAATTATTTTTGGGGAAACTCCAGTAAATTTATTTGATTTAAAATTACTCGATTTATGCTTTAATTTAATTTAAGAATAAATGGTTACTTTTGAATAATAAACTCTTTCTATTAAATTTTGATTTTTTTAAATAAACTTAATATATCTCTTTTATCATCTTTTTTAAGTGCAATTTCAGCCTTTGTTCAAACGATTTTATTGTCTTATATCATTTTTAAAACTTACGGAAATTTAGATTTATCAATTCCATTTTTGTTATTTTTTATAATTTTTGTTGTTAGCTTTTTGGTTATTTACTTTGTTTATAATCATATTATTTTTAAAAAAATAGAAAATTTAAGTTTACAAGTTAAAACGCAATTAAATAAGGAAATACCGAATACAAATTTTGATTTAGATGAAGTTGATGCCATCACCAATTTAGAAGTTGTAATTAAAAAATTGGTGGTTGAACGACAAAAGGAACTTGAACAGAATAGAAACATGGATAGTTACCGGAAAGAATTTTTGGGCAATGTTTCCCACGAATTAAAAACACCGATATTTAATATTCAAGGATACGTGTCAACATTAATAGATGGCGGAATAGACGATCCGACAATTAACATAGAATATCTGAAGCGAGCAGATAAAAGCATTGACAGAATGATTCACATAATTGATGATTTAGAAACCATCACACAACTAGAAGTAGGTGTTTTAGAACTAGAATTAGAAAGATATGACATAGGACAACAAATTAAAGATGTGATTGAACAATTAGAATTTCAAGCAAGTAAGCAAGAAGTTAAATTGCAATTTTCTAAAAAATTAGAAAAATCAATATTTGTATTAGCTGATAAATTTAGAATGCGCCAAGTACTTGTAAATCTCATTACAAATAGCATCAAATACGGTAAAAAAGGTGGCAAAACACAAATAAATATCGGTCAGTTTAAAGAACAAATCATTATTGAAGTTAAAGACAATGGCATAGGCATCGACAAAAAACATTTACCTCGATTGTTTGAACGATTTTATAGGGTTGATAAAGGCAGAAGCAGGGAACAAGGAGGAACTGGTTTAGGTTTGGCCATCGTTAAACACATTATCGAAGCGCATAATGAAACCATAGATGTGGAAAGTATTAAAGGAGTCGAAACAACTATTTCCTTTACAATGAAAAGAATTGAATAGGATTTTTTTATTTTTGAAACCTGTAGATTTGATTTATTTTTTATCAATCATTGAACAGCTATTTGAAGTGTTACGGTTACAATTTATGGTAAAAAAAACATTTTTTTTGATTCTAAACAATTTCATTACATTTGTTAAATTAGATAAATTACATAAAGATTTCTAGTATAGCAGTAACTTAAAATTTAAATTATGAGAAAATTTTTTACAATTACCATTATCGTGTTGAGTTTTTCAACCTTCTTTTCACAAGTTTCGGTTACCTCTAATTTACCAAACGAAATTTCAGCAAATGCTAGTTTTGAAGCCGAAGTAAAAATAAATAAAGGCGCTGTTAGCAATTTTGCAAAATATCAAATTGATGTGCCAAAAGGCTATAGTGTTTCATCGATTGATGTTAAAGGAGGGAATTTTACTTTCGAAAACCAACGGGCTAAAATAGTTTGGGTATCACTACCAAGTGATGCAGAATTTGCTGTTAAATTTAAGATTCAAGCATCAGAAAATGCCTTAAGCCCTGGTACTTTTCTTCAAAAATTCTTTTATTTAGAAAACAACGAAAAGAAAGAAGCAGAAGCTGCTCCTGCAACAATAATAATAGGTACTGGTGCAATTGCTACCACTAACCCACCACCAACGGAAACAAGTGAAACTGCTCCAAAACCAGCAGAACCAGTGACTCCTACGCCTGTTGAACCAGTAACTCCCGCTCCAGCAGATCCAGTAACTCCTGCCCCTGTTGAACCAGTTGCTTCAACACCTGTGGAACCTGCCCCAAAACCTGAAGTTCCTAAAAATAATAATGTTTCTGAAAACGGTGCTACTTTTAAAGTTCAATTGGGATCTTTTTCAGTGGAGCCTAACAAAAATAAATTTTCTAAAGCTGGTAAAGTTTCAATTGAATATGTCAAAGGTTCTTACAAAGTTACAGTAGGTAATTTTAGTACTAAAGAGGAAGCCATTAACCACTTAAATGAACTAAAAGGAAAAGGATTTGATGGCTTTATAGCCAAATACAATAATGGCCAACGGATTAATTAGTTTTAATTATTTTTACTTTTTCGCTTTTCTAAAGTCAAAAAGAATTCTATTCTTTTTATTTTTCTTTTCGGTTTCATTTTTATCATTTGCCCAGCAGTATCCATGGTGGACGCATTACAAAAGCAATCAAATGGCTATAAATCCTGCTTTTTGTGGAACAAAACGAATTGTTGATTTCCGTTTAAATTATAGAAATCAGTGGACAGGAAATGAAGGGGCTCCAAAAACATATCTTTTATTGGCAAATACGCGATTGTTAAAAGGAAACCTGGGATTAGGAGGTTTTATTTTTAATGATAAAATAGGGCCATTTATTACTTCTTACTCGAGCTTAACTTTAGCTTATCATTTAAAATTTCCAGATTCAGAAATCTCAGTTGGCATACAAGGAAATTATATGAAGCGAAAATTTAATGGCAGTGAGATTACTCTGCGCAATCAACAAGATAGAGCCATCAATCAGTACATATTAGATAATGAAGCTACTTTTGATGCAAGTTTAGGCATATTGTATTATAATGATCGTTTTCATGTTGGTTTAGGAGCAAACAACTTTATTGAAAGCTCTATTGAATATTATAAAAATGATACTGCAAAGATTAGTAAATTTTTGAATAAGGCTCATTATAGTTTTTCAGCTGGCTATAATTTTTCAGATAATCCAGATTTTTCGTTTGAAAACACTTTTAATACATACTTAATTCTTGGCACGCCAGTATTTTTTGATTATACACTTCGTATGCATATCAAAAAAAAAATCATCGCTGGTTGTAGTTTACGATTTGGCGATGCTGTAGCACTTTTATTGGGCTTTACGCTACAAGATCAAATTCAAATTATGTACTCATACGATTTTGTTACTTCTCCTTTGAGGAAATATCAAAGCGGTACCCATGAAATCTCCTTGGTTTTTTCATCAAATTTAAGATTAGATATTAATAAAAGATCCAAAAGCAGATTTTTAAAACAAAAATTTCAATACCTCCTTTAGGTCACTTAAATTTTTTATATGCGCTTTGCAGTTATAGATTTAGGAACCAATACGTTTAATTTACTAATCGGCATTTTAGATTTAAATAATAAATCATTTAGTAAAATAATTGACTCAAAAATTCCAGTAAAGCTAGGCGAAAAAGCAATTAATCAAGGACATATTGCGACCATAGCTTTCAAAAGAGGCATAGAGGCACTTTTAAAATTTAAAACAATTATTGACGGGTATAAAATAAATAATATATATGCGTTTGCTACCTCAGCCATTAGAAGCGCCAGCAATGGTGATGAATTTGTTAGAAGTGCTTTTGAAAAATGTGGGATAAATATTAAGGTTATTGATGGAAATGAAGAGGCTGAATTAATCTATTACGGAACGAGGAAAGCAGTAAGAATGGATGCTAATATTTCTTTAATTATGGATATTGGCGGAGGCAGCACGGAGTTTATTTTAGCTGATGCCAATACCATTTTTTGGAAACAAAGTTTTTTGCTAGGCGTTTCTCGCATATTCGAAAAATTCAATTTTTCAAATCCAATTACAGATGATGAAGAAAACTTTTTTTTTAAATACCTAAAAGAAGAATTAAAACCATTATTTATTGCTATTAAAACGCATCGACCAACTGAACTGATTGGTTCTTCAGGATCATTTGATTCTTTGATTGACATCATTGCAGCTCAATTTTATTTATCGCCCATTCATCAAAAACAAACCGAATATGCAGTTGATTTAAACCATTACAAGTTTGTAAGTAATTTAATTATAAAGTCAACAGTTTATCAACGTCAAAATTTAAAAGGGTTAATTGAAATGCGAGTTGATATGATTGCTATTTCAATGATGTTAATTGATTTCATTTTATCCGAAACAAAAATTGATCAACTTCGAGTTTCTACCTATTCTCTTAAAGAAGGTGTCATTTATAGAATGTTAAATTCGAAGGAACGAAGCGAATGATAATTTTCGTACTCACTTTTTGAAAAAAGCTTACAATTAATTTCTTAACCAGGTACTATTGAAAAAGTAAATTTATTATGCCTTTTGCTGAAAAGGTATTTTTTTAATAAAAAATCTACAAGAGAATATGTCAAAAGCTTTAAAAATCGGTTCATCAAAAATTTCTTATCAAATCACGAGTTTAATAACTTTAGATGATTTTGAAAAACCACTACTCTCAAAAACTTTGTGCTGATAACCTTTGGGTGATATTGGCGCACGAGATTTCGTTTGATGAAATTATTGACGTTTATGAGAAGGCGATTCAAAACAGTTTGACTTTAACCGCAAAAAAAAATAACCGAGATATACATTTTTAATTTGTTGGATGAAAGATTTTTCTTATTTTTGAAAAAATAATTATTTAAGGTGTTATACAATTTTTAGAATCAATTTAAATAATTTATTAATTTTAACCAGTATTAAATCTTAAACCATTATCTATAGAATATACCTCTACTTAAATTTTTTAATTATTAATTTAAAAGTAGTGTTATGTCTATTCAACAGTTATCAGATAATGAGTTAATTCAAAACTATATTAACGGAAATGAAGAAGCACTTTCTGTTTTGGTAAATCGTCATAAGCGACGCATTTTTTCTTACATCTATATCATTACCAAAAATAGGATGCTCACTGAAGATGTTTTTCAAGATACCTTTTTTAAAGTGATTCAAACCTTTAAAAAAGGTCAATACAATGATGAGGGTAAATTTCTTCCTTGGATTTTGCGCATTGCTAAAAACCTTATTATTGATCATTTTAGAAGGGTTAAAAAAATGCCAAGTATTTCTTATATCATGAATGAGGAAGGTGAAGAAACAAGTATTTTTGACATCATACCTGATGATTTGTATTCAGTAAAAAATTCAGAGGAAATCAGTCTATTTAAAAAACAAATTCGCATGGTCGTTAATGAATTACCTTCAGAACAAAAGGAGGTAGTGATTATGAGAACATATTACGACATGAGTTTTAAAGAAATTGCAGAAATGACAAATGTTTCAATTAACACTTCTTTAGGAAGAATGCGCTATGCGATGATAAACTTAAAAAAGGTTTTAGAAGAAAAAAATATTTCAATGTCAGTATTATAATTGAAAGTTATTTGGGAGTTTAATTGTATTTTGTTGACGAAAATATATCGCTTGTCGCCATAATGATTTTTCTATAAAATAGTTAAACTTTTTTGGTAAAACTTCTTTTTAAACAGAATGATTTACTCCCAAAAAAAAGTCATCAATTTGGTTGATGACTTTTTTTAAAATCTATTGTTAGTTTATAAATAACCAAAAACTTTTTTATCTGTTTTATTTTTATAGGTCCACTCAACTTTCCAACCATAAGGGCAATTATTGGCAGAAGCCGATACTGGACTTCCGCTTGCATTAACACTAAACAAAACTTTTAATGCAAAATCTTTCCCAACAACTTTAATATTTACTTCGCCATTTACCGGAGCCCAAGGACCACAAGTTAAATTCCAAACAATGGGAGTCGTTACTTGACTTGTAAATTTATCTCCATCCCTTGTCGTTCCATAATTTTCAAGATTACTAAGTCCATCCGAAGATCCAATACCCTCTCCAGTGCAAGTTAAAAGGTCTGAAGGATATGAATAGGTAAATCGTCTGTTAATATTATATATCGCAGTTTTTGAATCATCAAACGTTACATTTAAATTTGTACCTGTTATTGAACTTGCCAAACTGGGTTGTGTTTTTAGGATAATCAATTCCCACCAAGTTCCACCTGTTTCATTTGTCAAAAATTGGGTGCCATTTAAAAGAATACTTTTTCCATCAGATGCCCTTGTAATTTTATATGCTAAATAATCTATTTGTATAACGGTACCAACATCTTTCCAACGTTATCCAGATGAATAATTTAGAATGGTTAAGCGAATGATTCCTGTTCGCTTTCTATTATTAATCGTGGTGCCATCGTAGTTAATTTTAATAGTGCCCCTATAAGCGCCGTTGGTATCTACTGAATAACCAGCAGCTTTGATGCCTAAAACTGCATGCAGTGCATTTACTCCAGTGGTAGATACACCTTTACCTCTTAGTAAAGAGTTGTATCCAATTTCCGTATTAACGTCATTAATAGCAGCATCATTTTCACTCTGCACTTTTGTGTTATCTTCTGAAGCTTGTCCATCCTCATTTTTAAAAGCGTTATTCTTTTTGCAGCTTGCAAATATTAATAAAGAAATAATAAAACAAGCACTGAATAAATAATTAATCTTAGATTTTTTCATTTGTCTTAATTTTTGAATTTATTAACTGGAGTTTCCCCATTATTCTAATCAAAGTTAAAAAATAATTGGAACTCACTGGGCGGTTTTGATTTTTTATTAATAGGTGCGTTAGATGATTTGAGTAAATTGTAGATGCCATCAGCCATAGAATAGCAAAAGAATACTGGTATAGCAAAAAATCGTTTAGCTAGGACAAAAATTTTCTCTTTCATAATTT
>JBKDJY010000046.1:0-23317 GCA_046345275.1 Bacteroidota bacterium | reverse complement strand
TCGGCTTCGGCATTTGCAAAAGCGGTTTGACAATTAATTAATTTTTGCTTTGCAAATGCAAAAAAACATTTATCTTTGTTAGTAGCGTTTCGGTAGACAGTGTTTCAAAACCCAAACTGAAATAAAGCGCCAAAACGTTAGCACTCATAGTTCTGCGACTCCAAAGTAAAAGCCCAAAATAGAAAAATTCAATTAAAATTTGGCTCAATTAATTTGACAACCAAATCAAATTTTATTCGCAACTTTTTTAGTTCATCTCATTTCGACAGTTTGCAAAAAATAAAAATGGTTTTTGCTGCGCTGACTTTTTTAATAGTTGTAGTTTGAAAGTTTTGCTGTTAATTTTAAACTTCACCTTTTTCTCGACAGTTTGAAGAATAAAACTTTTAAAAGTATTTTACCAATTTACTATCGGACTTTTTTTCTCTTGCCTCACAGTTTGCATTTTAATTTATTTGGTGACTGCTCGTCTTTTATAGAGTAGGAGCGGGCTCGACAGTTTGACAATTTATTGAATGACTTTTAAAAGTTTTGCAACGCAAATAAAACCATTTTTGCCTTGTGACTAATTTGAAATTGTTCGCTTTTACTTTTTCTGACATTTTAGTTGACAATTATTCGGACTTTTAATCAACGCTGAAAGCAGACACACACGAGCGAATTGATTTGTGTTTTAATTTTCTTGTGAACCATGTCGTGAACTACAAGTGCTAACAGCGTGCAAACGAAAACCGCTGGATTGCATTTTAATTTGAAGGTTCAAATATTTCTTTTAAGTTTGTAATAGGTTTGCAGTTCAGCGCTTTGGTTTCGCGGCCTTCGTTTGCACGCAAATCGTTAGTGGCAACCTTAAAAGACGACAATGAGAAATATAACAATACTTTTATTGACACTTCTAATTTTGGCTTGCGGACAAAAAAAAAACAATAATAAGACAACTGAAATTGTAACAAATGACCACCCAGTAAATCAACTTGAAAAATATATTCAAAAACCAGCAACGACTGACTCAATGTGTATAAAGGATATTGCAAAAGCTAAAAACGACATTGCCAATAGAAAATTAGTTTTTTGTATTCCAATGGGTTTTGGTACACATCAATTACGACAAGAAAAACAGCTTAGAGAACTCTGTAAAACTTACGACTTGGTATTTGATTATGAAATGTTTGGCTGTGTTGTTTACGAAGGACAAACCGAAGGTTGCTATGGAGCTTATATGAACAAAGCTATACATGACAAATATGGCAAAGGGTTTAAGGAGATTTTATTAGCTAAGGCTGACAGTATTCTATTATCAAATAACGACACAATTGCATATTATTTATGTGACAAGCGACCTCAAATTCCAGGAAAAGACGATTATGAAACGACACTTGAAGCTAAAGTTCCTGAAAAATTAAGCAAACAACTTACAGCAGACAAAGAAGGTGATTTACCTTTTATGGACTTCGGGTTTTATATTGACAAATCAGGCAATGCTTCAGGTTATTTTCTAAACTATTTTATGGACGCTGACAGCAAATCAAACCAAAAATTTAAAGACGAACTTTTCAAAATTGGTGAGGAGCAATTAAAAGCAATCAAACATTGGGAAACTGGAATTGTAAGAGGACAAAAAGTAAATACCGAAAATAATGTTAGAGTTTACTTTTGACAGAAGCGAAACAAAGGCAGCCACTAACAGCACCTAAAAAAAATTGGCTGCATTGTGCTTCTAATGAAAATTTATTTTACATTTGAAATGTGGTTTTCAAAATAAAGTTTGAGCTTCAAAATCGCCAACTTTCTTTAGCCGCAAACCGTTATAGCTAATAGCTCGACAGAAAACTATTCTAAACAAATGACATTTAAAGAAAACATACTACCACTTCTAACCGCATTGACAATTACGTTATTAAGTTTTATTATAATTTTTTTTGCGACACTTTACATTGCTTGTATAATTTCTCCTGGTGTCTCCATAGACCCCAAGACAGGTGAAGAACACGTGGTAATGATTATTGGACAAACTATTATTTCAATAATTGTGTCGACAATTTTAAGCATTGTGACATTTATATTTTCTTTTAAATATTTTAGAAAATTAACATTAAAGGACAAGACAAATAATTAGTACATAAAGCTTTGTATGCAGACACGTGAGCGATACAAAACTGTGTACTCGCTACAAGCTATAACAGCACCTAAAAAAAATGCGGGCGGAAGTATAAGCATTTGCAAATAAAGTCCCTGCGGGAAAGACAATTATTTTTTCTTTGCAAATGGCAACAAACATTGTATCTTTAAACAAACATTTCGGTTAGAAACGGTTTCAAAGCCGCACTTCTTTTAGCTCCAAAACGTTGGCGGCAATGCTTTGGCGACACGGATAACATCAACCGACATGCTACATTTGCATTTTAAACAATAAAAATAAAATGAAAATAAAATGAAACAATCTCTACTTCTTATTGCAGCTTTTGTTTTGACAATCGGACAAAGCAAAGCACAAGGACCAACACTAAGTTTGGTTGGCTCAAGCCCATCCTTTTCAAAAGGAAACATCAACACAGAAATCTTGACACAAATCATTCAGCAGAAGCAAGAAGAAGTCAAGAAAAGAGTTTTCAGAAACACAGTGATTGAAGGTTTTAATAATGCTTCATTTACGGGTAACTTAAAAAACTTCACAACATATCACTATCTCTACAATGTCATGGATGTAATGACAAGCGGAAAAAACAAAACTGCAATGACCAAATCTATAGTTGAAAGTTCAACGGAATTTGCTTATGTTTTTGGGCTTGCATTATATGTAACTCAGGTGAAAGACCGAATGAAATTTGGTTCGCTAACTCTTGATGCGAGTTTGTTCAAGAATGCTGAAAGAGAAATTAAAGGGGATAAACTTCAAGAACCAAAAGATGTAAAGACATTCAATCTTGTCATTGACATATGTTATGATGTAATTCTAGATAATTCTACTCTTCAAAATACTTTTAAGTTCAAGGATGATTTAACAGACAAAAACTTTAGCACTTGGTATGAAAGTGATAACTGTTACAAACTAACCTCTGATGCGTTCAACGAAATCATTAACGATTTAAAGGCGGATGATAATTTAAGCATCTTAAGTGAATTTAAACTCATTGACTTA
Organism: Bacteroidota bacterium; assembly: GCA_046345275.1. Classification (GTDB taxonomy): domain Bacteria; phylum Bacteroidota; class Bacteroidia; order B-17B0; family Aurantibacillaceae; genus UBA4416. The sequence continues at coordinate 20,178 of JBKDJY010000046.1, read as the reverse complement.
GATGCTTACAATAAATTTAAAACTGATTCTGATAAATTAAATTATTTGAAAGCACAACAAGCGTCTTTAGAGAAACTAAAAGATGGAATCAATACTCATCTTACCGAATTATCTACAATGGCAAATGCCATTCAAACAACTATTGACGACCTTAAAACTTTTAAAGACAATTTGCAAAGTGATGGTGTCAAGGGTTCAGTTGATAAAATATTAAGCTCACTTTCAGATTTACCAGCATCAGAACTAAAATCAAAAATCACTAAAATCAATACAGATTATGCCGAAGTATTGTCCCAAGAACAAAAAGGTAAAATAACAGCAATAGCAAATGCCGTGAATGCAAACTATGACCAATACAGACAGCTAATTGGTTTTTATGTTGGGTTAAAAAAATCAAACTACAAAGATTTTACTTTATCCAAAGACCAATACTATGCAATGAAATATGTTTTAGTTCAATTTCTAAATTTTGCAAAAAACCAATTTGACAATCATATTGCTGCAAGCGTTATTGACTTCTTACTTGAAAACACAATTGTAGAATACATGGCTTCTAATTCAGACAATTCATTAGCAGAAAAAAATGCAACTACATCAGACAAGGGTTACTTATATATTGATGTTGAATCGTTAATTTCCGCTGTTGACCAATATTATAATCCAAGCACAAGAAAAAGCAGTATTGCTTCGGGGTGGTGGTTTATTAATCCCAGACCATTCTTTACAATAGGAACTAATTACGGATACTTCATGAACACAAACACTTTGGCAAAGAATGACGCAGGCAACCCGACAAGTTTGCAGAATCTATATTTCGCAAGTGAGAAACTTGGTTTCAAAATAAAATTCTTTGATAAGAAATACTCTCGTTCATTTCAACCTGGTGAAAAATTCATGTATCGTGGAAATGAACGAGTTTGGTTTAGACCTCAAAAGGTTGCGACTGTAAGCGATGTTCATTTAATGGTTTATGCCTCTGGACTGCTCTACAATATTGCGAATCTAAAAACTAATGACAATTTCAATTATGCTATTGCAGGTTCAAGTTTAGGAATTACATTTTTCAACGGACTTAATGCAAACTTTGGTTTCGCTTGTCCTTTTACAGACAAGCGATTCAACACAGACAACATTTTTTTCAATGTAGGATTTGACATTCCAATCATTGACTACATATCAGCATTAGCGAAGAAAAATTAAACTCAAATCCAATGAGAGAAAGTAGCACAGCCGCCAACAGCGGTTTGGCAAAAGTGGCGGTTCAGTGCTTCGTATGATAGTTTTGTGGTTCAACAAACATTTGTGCTTCGTATGAACATTTGTGGTAAAAATCGCCACCTTCGCCAAGCCGCAGAACGTTACAAGCAACCCTAAAAGACGACAGTGCTAAACATGAACAGACAGAAAAACGACATAAAAGCCAACCGCACATTTAGCACATTTGGTTTTGCCCGAAACACAAGCCAACGCTTCGCAAAACCAAAAGAGCTAAATTTTGCCACCGCACCGACCGACAATAAAAAGTAGAACATGAACAAAAAGGACTTATCAGAAGCCGACATAAAAGAGAAGTTTATCACTCCTGCCGTGACAAAGGCGGGTTGGGACGAACACACTCAACTTGGACGTGAAATATTTTTTACTGACGGACGCATTTATGTGAAAGGTAAAATTACAGCAAGAGGAAAACGGAAATTTGCCGACTACATTTTGTTTTACAAACCAAACGTACCTATTGCAATCATTGAGGCGAAAGACAACAACCATTCTGTAAAAGCTGGAATTCAACAGGCATTAGGTTACGCCAACACGTTGGACATTCCTTTTGTGTTTAGTAGCAACGGAGACGGCTTTTATTTCCACGACAAGACCGTTACAAGCGGAGATATTGAAACAGAACTTTCAAATGATGAATTTCCAAGTCCTGAACAACTTTGGGAGAAGTACAAAAAATATAAAGGAATTGAAACCAAAGAAGTTGAAAGCGTTGTTTCGACCGATTATTTTTTAGACGGCTCTGGTCGTTCTCCAAGATATTACCAACAAATTGCTATTAACAGAACCATTGAAGCAGTTGCAAAAAAGCAGGATAGAATTCTTTTGGTAATGGCAACGGGAACTGGAAAAACATACACAGCGTTTCAAATTATTTACAGACTTTGGAAAAGCGGAGCTAAAAAACGAATTCTATTTTTAGCGGACAGAACTTCACTCATAGACCAAACGGCAAGAGGAGATTTCAGGCATTTCAAAGATGCTATGACAATCATTAAACACAAACAAATTGATACAGCTTACAATGTCTATTTAGCATTGTATCAAGGTTTGTCAGACAGCAAATCAGACGATGCTTACAAACAATTTAGTCCAGAATTCTTTGACTTAATTGTAGTTGATGAGTGTCACAGAGGAAGTGCAAAAGAAGATAGCAAGTGGCGTGAAATATTAGACTATTTCAAAACTGCAACACATTTGGGCATGACAGCCACACCAAAGGAAACAACCGAAACTTCAAACATTCATTATTTCGGTGAACCAGTTTACACCTATTCACTTCGACAAGGTATTGATGATGGTTTTCTTGCTCCTTACAAAGTAATCAAAGTAACCCTTGATATTGATGCCGAAGGTTGGCGACCAACAAAAGGCTTTTTAGATAAAAACGGAAATCCCGTTGAAGATAGAATTTACAACAGAACCGACTTTGATAAAAATATTGTTGTTGATGAACGCAGAGAATTAGTTGCAAGAAAAATAACAGAATTTCTAAAAGGAAATGACCGTTTCGCCAAGACAATTGTTTTTTGCATTGACATTGAGCATGCCGAAGGCATGCGAACCGCATTGGCTAACGCCAATGCTGATTTGGTTGCTCAAAACAATAAGTATGTAATGCAAATTACAGGCGACAACGAAGAAGGTAAAAGAGAGTTGGACAGTTTTATAAATCCAAGTGAACGCTATCCAGTTATTGCGACAACTTCAAAATTAATGACTACTGGTGTTGATGCTCAAACTTGCAAACTAATTGTATTGGATAGTAATATCGGTTCACCGACAGAGTTTAAACAAATTATAGGCAGAGGAACGAGAATTAATGAAGAATACGGAAAAACGTATTTTACCATTATGGATTTTAGAAATGTAACCAATCTTTTTGCAGACCCTAATTTTGATGGCGACCCTGTAATGATTAAAGATGTTACAGAAGATGATGATATTTCGGGAACAGATGATGAAATAACAGACGAACCAATTGTTGATGTAGTTGACGGTGGTGATGTGGAATTTCCAACGCCTGAATATCCAACTGTTACTGGTGGTGGCTTTATTGTAGCAGAACCAAACCCAAGAGAAAAAATTAGAGTAAACGGAGTTGAAGTTAAAATCGTAAATGAACGAGTACAATATTTAGGTGCTGATGGACGAATAATAACAGAAAGTTTGAAAGATTACACCAAGAAAAATGTAATTGAAAAATACGCAACACTTGAAACGTTTTTAAATTCATGGAAAAACGCTGACAAGAAAAAAGCAATCGTTGAAGCATTAGAACAACAAGGCATTTTCTTTGAAGCATTGAAAGAAGAAATCGGCAAAGACTTTGACCCTTTTGATTTGATTTGTCATGTTGCTTTTGAAGCAAAACCATTGACACGAAAGGAAAGAGCAAACAACGTAAAGAAAAGAAACTACTTTACTAAATACGGAGAGAAAGCACAATCTGTAATCAAAAGTTTGCTTGACAAATACGCAGATGATGATTTACTCACTATTGAAAGTTTAGATGTTTTAAAACTTGACCCATTAAACAAATTAGGTTCACCACTCGAAATAATTAATGCTTTTGGTGGAAAAGAAAATTACATACAAGCATTAAAAGAATTGGAAAACGAACTCTATAAAGCGGCATAAGAAATGGCAAATGTAGGTGCAGTAATAAGCAACATAAGAAATATAATGAGGCAAGACCGAGGAATCTCTGGCGATGCGCAAAGATTAGAGCAATTGGGTTGGATGTTGTTTCTTAAAATAATGGACGACAAAGACCAAGAATTAGAAGTAATAAAAGATAACTATGTCTCTGTAATTCCTGAAAAATTCCAATGGAGAAATTGGGCTACAAATCCCGAAGGAATTACTGGTGATGAATTGATAAATTTTATTGATAGTAATGAACCAACCAACAAAGGACTTTTTCTTTCGTTAAGAGAAATAAAAAGCTCAACAAATCCGAAACGAGCAATGATAGTTAAGGAGGTTTTTGATGGAACGAATAACTATATGAAAAGTGGTTATGAAATGCGTAAGGTAATCAACAAACTCAATGAAATTGACTTTACAAAATCAGAAGACAAACACGTTTTTGGAAATATTTATGAAGGCATTTTACAGGAACTAAGAGATGCAGGAAATAAAGGCGAATACTATACCCCAAGGGCAGTTACTCAATTAATGACAATGATGACTGACCCAAAATTGGGTGAAAAAGTTTTAGACCCTGCGGCTGGTACAGGCGGTTTCTTATCAGCGGCTATTGACCATGTCCGAGATTCTTATGTAAAAACGGTAGACGATGAAACCATTTTGCAAAATTCCATTACAGGATGGGAGTTAAAACCAGTTGCATATGTTTTAGGATTAACAAACTTAATTCTTCACGAAATAGATGTCCCCGATTACCATTATATCGACAGTTTAAAGAAAGAATACAATAGCATTGGCAAGAAAGACCAGGTTGATATAATCCTTGCAAACCCGCCATTTGGGGCCAGCATTGCAGATGGAGTCGAAACTAACTTCCCTTCAACTTATAGATGCAAAGAATCGGCAGACTTGTTTGTAATTCTAATGATACAACTATTAAAACCCAATGGCAGATGTGCTATAGTTTTACCTGATGGCTCAATTACAGGCGATGGTGTAAAGGCAAGAATAAGAGAAAAATTATTAACTGACTGCAATTTGCACACAATAATAAGACTTCCTCAAAGTACTTTTTTCCCTGCGACCGTTAGTACCAATCTATTGTTCTTTGAAAAGGGTGAGCCCACAAAAGAAATCTGGTATTATGAACATAAATTGCCTGAAGGACAAAAAAGTTATTCTAAAACTAAACCTATTCAATTTGATGAGTTTAATCCAATTATTGAATGGTGGAATAACCGAACTGAAAATGATAATTGTTGGAAAGTAAATATTAATGATTTGAATAATTGGGATTTGGATATCAAGAATACCAATATTGTTGCAGAAGAAAACACTCTTAGCATGGCAGAGAATATTCAAGCTCTTAAGGAATCAATAAATATTTCCAAGACTATTGTTGAAGAAATAGAAAACCTATTGAAATAATGGCGAAAGAATATTTGATAAGTGATTTCTTAAAAAGAATTAAGCGTCCAATTATTTTAGAGGATGATACCGAATATAAACTGGTAACCGTAAAAATGAATCACAATGGAGTCACATTACGTGAAACAAAAAAAGGATTCGATATTAAGTCAAATATGTTCTTAGTCAAGGAAGGTGATTTTATATTATCTGGAATTGATGCCAGAAATGGAGCATTTGGTATTATACCGAAGGAACTTGATGGAGCTATTGTAACAAATGATTTTTGGTATTTTGAGATTGACGAAAACATCATTCTTAAGGAACTATTTCTCGAACTAACTGCTACAAATTGGTTTGATGAAATTTGCAAAAAAGGTAGTGACGGCACAACTCAAAGAATTAGACTTCAAAAAGATAAATTTTTCAACCAATCTGTTTGGCTACCAGAAAAAAATGAACAGCGAAGTACTTTATTAAAAATTCAAAACATAAAATTAAAACTTAGTAAGTTGTCATGTGAAAATTTGACACAAAAACAACTTACAAAAGCTCTACAGCAATCTATTCTCCACGAAGCCATACAAGGAAAACTAACGACTGAGTGGCGTAAGCAAAACCCAAATGTGCAATCGGCCTCAGAATCAATTGAACAATCAAAGTTGGCTAATGAGAGACTAATCAAAGGAAAGAAGGTAAAAAAAGAAAAACAATTGCAACCAAATTTAGAAAGCTATCCTTTTGAATTACCAAAAAGTTGGACTTGGTGTACTGGACATGAGTTGTTTTTGCCAATGGAATCAAAACGACCTGTTGGTGAAGTTTTCGGCTATATAGATATTGCTTCTATTGATAATAAAACCCATAGATTGATTGAGCCACGTTACTTACCAGTGGCAGAAGCACCAAGCAGAGCAAGTAGAAAAGTATATGGTGGTAGCACTCTTTTTTCTTTGGTCAGACCATATTTGGGGAATATTGCATTTATAGAAGATAAATATTCTGAATGTATTGCCTCTACAGGCTTTTTTGTTTGTACACCTCGTGATTTTATCTTTCCAAAATATTTGTACTTTCTTTTGATTTCAAACTATGTTGTTCAAGGATTAAATAGTTTTATGAAAGGTGTTAATTCTCCTTCAATAAATACAGATGATATTTTAAATTTTTCTTTTCCAGTACCACCAATTGATGAACAGCAGGAAATTGTGGAGAAAATTGAAGTGGTTATGAAGAAATGCCAAAAACTTAGTCGAGAAATTGAAACGCTCAATAATTATGGAAAAACATTAATGAAAGCAATGTTCAACGAAACTTTTGAAAGCAAAACGGAAGAATGCCAAGACTAAAACAAATTACCATAGAAGGTTTCCGTTCAATTTCAGAGCAAGTAGTAATCAACTTTCCTGAAAACAAACCAGTCGTTTTAATAGGTGAAAATAATTCAGGTAAATCAAATATTATTCGAGCAATAGAATTGATGTTTGGTGAGTTTCACCCAAAATATAAGAGGCTTGAAGATTACGACCATTATAAAAGAGACACGAATAATCAAGTAGTAATTGAAGCCAGCGTTACTGGTTTTAGTGCAAGACTTGGCAGGTCTTCAGAATTTTCTTGCGGTGGTTTTAAGTTTCAAGCACAAAAAGGGAAAGAGAATAATTTCAACGCAATTCAAGCCGAAGACGGAAGAGAGAATATGTATGTAAGTACAAACTTGCGTGACGAACTTCTTTGCATTGTTGTAAATTCAGAACAAAATTTAAACTTTCAACTTAGTTATTCTTCAAAATACACGTTGTTGTCAAAAGTTACAAAAGCCTTTCACGACAAGCTTACAGACGATAAAGATAGAGTTGAAAAACTGAAAGGTTTTTTTGAAAGTATTAAAACCACATTCATGGAAGTGAAGGAGTTTAATGTTTTCAGCGAAAATATGTCTTCAATTGCCAATACAGTTTTGTCAAATATGACCCATGCTTTGGCTTTTGATTTTTCGGCATATGACCCAAGTAACTACTTTAAAACATTACGTGTCCACCCTACCGAAGATGGCGAAACCAGAGCCTACGAAGAATTAGGCACAGGACAGCAACAAATTTTGGCTTTGTCTTTTGCACATGCTTACGCTAAATCATTTTTAGGACAAGGCTTGTTATTTATACTTGACGAACCCGAAGCCCATTTGCATCCGTTGGCTCAAAAATGGTTAGCAAAAAAAATGTTTAAAATGGCAGAAGATGGTTTGCAAATCATCTTAACAACACACAGCCCTTATTTTGTAGACTTGAATTATATTGAAGGTATTAATCTCATTCGCAAAGATTCCGAAACGACTTTAAACATAAACCAAAACGCTACTTCGTTATTTAATCATTGTCTGAAAACTGCATCGAACCCACACAAGACAAAGGAAGAAACCATTGTGCCATTTTATGCGAACAATTCTACATCGCATATTTTATCAGGTTTTTTCGCAAATAAAATTGTCCTTGTTGAAGGTCCAACAGAGGAATTGGCTTTGCCAATTTATTTTGAAAAACTTGGTTTTGACCCAACAGAATTTGGAGTTGAAATTATAGGAGTTGGCGGGAAAGGTAATCTTGCAAAATGGTGGCGACTTTTTACTTTATATCAAATCCCAACTTTCATTTGCTTTGACAACGACTATAAAAAGGACGATGAAAAAGGTTTTAAACGTAAAGACGCATTAAAAGCAATTGGCATCAAAGACGAAGAACTGGACGGAATTTTAGGAATTGACACTTGGGCAATCTCTGACCGTTTCTGTGTATTCGGGACAGACTTTGAAACAACAATGAGAGCTTCGTTTGCAGACTATGCCGACATTGAAAAACAAACAATTGAAACACTTGGTAGCAGTTCAAAAAACTTAATAGCAAGGGAGACAGCTAAACTAATCAACCTGCATGACAACAGCGAAGGCAAAACTCAAATGACCAAATTAATTGAACTCATTAAAAAATTGACAGTATAAAATGCCAACGCTAAAGTCATACACATTTGCAAGCCACACAAGCCAGCCCACGAGCCAAAGCTTGCAAAAGAGTATGCCTTTCCAACCGCACAGACACAGCGACTCAGCGGACAGCCAAACCACGACAGAAAGAAGGGCAGCTTGTAACAGCACCTACCCAAAAGGCGGGGTTTCGTGTTCCAAAGACAGTTTTGTGGTTAATCAAACATTAGTTTTTCAAATCAAGTTTTGTGGTAAAAGTCCCGCCCTTCGGGTAGCTGCAAAACGTTAGTGGCAAGTGTAACAGACCGTACAATCAATGAAATACGAAGAAATAAAAACAGACGGTTATCTATCGAATTTTGTTAAATGCTTTTGGACTTCCAAAACATTGACAAAGAGTTCTGATTACACAATTTTACCAGACGGTTTTTTTGACCTAATTATTGAAATTAAAAACAAGAAAATTTCAAGTGTTAAACTGACAGGCATTTGGACACTTCCAATTGACATAAAAACAGAAATTCATACGGATTTTTTTGCTGTAAGATTTAAACCTCTCGCAATTGAACTATTGGAGAACATAAATCTAAAATCACTATTAAACTCTTCAATATATTTAGGGACTGACTTTATTGGAATTGACAATTTGGCTTTTGATAACTTTAAAGACTTTTGTAAGCATATCGAAAACTACTTACAAAACCGAATAGAACAAAACAAGACTATAAATGATTTGAAAATTCGCTTATTCAATGAAATTTATAAAAAAGAAGTTTTTAATGTTCGAGAAATATCAGAAAAAGTATTTTGGACAAGCCGACAAATAAACAGATATTTCAATTTGACTTTTGGCCTATCACTAAAAGAATACTTAAATATTATTCGGAGTAATCAAACCTTTAAAGACATTGCAAACAAAAAACTTGAACCACAAAATAAATATTTTGACCAATCTCATTTCATCAAAGAAATCAAAAGATATACAGGCGTAACGCCAAAAGAATTGAGCAGAAATGAAAACGACCGATTTTTACAATTATTAACCATCATTGGAATTTAACTTTGTGGCTTCAAAGTATTAACAATTTAAACAAGACAAGATGATAAAGTTAGGTTACACAATTTTATACGTTTCGGACGTAACAAAATCAGTAGAGTTCTATGAATCTGCTTTTGGATTTTCAAGAAAATTTATTACCCCAGAAAATGATTATGCTGAACTACTCACAGGAGAAACAACTATTTCCTTTGTTTCAAAAGAGTTGGCAAACTCAAACTTAAAAAACGGGTTTTTAATGAGTAAACAAGCAGACAAACCTTTTGGTATTGAATTAGCTTTGGTAACAGAAAATGTTCAAGAAATAATTGACAAAGCCATAAAATGTGGAGCAATTATTGAAGAAAATCCAATTGAAAAACCTTGGGGACAGACAGTTGGCTACATAAGAGATATTGACGGATTTTTACTTGAAATATGTACACCAATAAACCAGTAGACATAAGAACACCAGCCACTAACACGGGTTTGGCAAAAGTGGCGGTTCAGTGCTCCGCAGACACATTTGTGGTTAATCGAACATTGGTTCTCCGCATCAACATTTGTGGTGAAAATCGCCACCTTCGCCAAGCCCGAAACCGTTAGCGGTAATAGCTGCATCGACAAAATAAAAACAAGACAATGATTTTAAAATTAGTTCAGACTTCCATTTTCATAATAATCTTGACAGGCTGTTCTTCTGACATTCCAAAAGAATCTACGTCAAAACTTCCCGGCATTATAAAAACTGTAAACAAAGACACATCTGAAATTGTAGTTGTTTCAAAACATAATGGACTAGAGCTTTTTATTGACAGTATGAAAAATACAAATTATCTTATAGACACTAATCGACTGAAGCAAGTAATATGGTCAGACATAGCAAAGTACCCTAAATCTTTTGACAAAGGACACATTGCTATTCAAGCGCCATTTCCAATTGAAAAATACCAGCCACACTTTAGTGATTCAAAAACCTATTTTTTTGCAAAATGGAACGAAACAGAAAAGACATTTAAACATGGCAACGATTATTTGCTCATGACCTGGACGATTGATAGCTTAGGTATCAAGGAAGAAAAAGAAATGTACACTGCACTTCATGAATATATGGGGAATTTTCCATGTTACATTTTTAGGAGTAAAAATACCGTATATGCAATGAGTCATAGAATGACAGTTCATGCAAGTCAAACAAGAAAATTGACAGAGCAGTTAAGAAATTACATTGACAAAAGCAGCTTAATATATAGTCCATATAATGGCGCAGAACCAAAATAGCTATAGACCTCTATTAAAACTGTGTGGCAGCTACAACCGCTAACACACGCTAAGCAAACAGTTTGGCAGACACCAAAGCTTTTGCAAAAGCGGTCGCTTCGCGAAAGACATTTATTTTCGCTTTGCAAAAGTCCAATAAGCAGTTATCTTTGTTATACACATTTCGGCAAGACACAGTTTCAAATCAAACCGTTGCTTAGCGCGAAAACGTTAGCACCAATTTTATGACCGACATGAATACCATTGGAATATACGACTTAAATAATCTCTCGTTCTTACAAAATGACATCGAGGACATTTCCGCGAAAGTTGACACTCTTTATTTCGCTGACTTTAAGAATGACATTTTCACTAGCAAAGCCCGTTTAGACAATAATCATCACTGGACTTCCGACGAATCAAATGCAATTTTTAATGCTTTAATCCCGACTGTTAAAACCTTAACTAAAGACATGTACGCAATAATCGAGACAATTCATAAAGACGAACTTGGCAAGTATGACAAAGATGTGATAAAATCCCTTGAATCGAAATATACTAATTTTAAAGAATTCAGACTTTTAAATAATAAGTTTAAACACCTTAACGACACTGTCGCGGAAATTCAAGTTACTAAAATGATTCTCATGGACAGTGTTGGACAATACGTCGACGTCTATATTGGCTTCAAATTTCCAGACAAGTTTGACGGAAATTTTTTCTCCGAATTCATTAAACTTTTCTTCAAAATACTTGAGGACAAAAACGTGGTGACAATAAACCGCACAAATTAAAACTATGTACAAGACTTGGAATAAGACAGGAAAATTAAAAGCACTTATATTAAGTATAATCTTTTTACTCAACTTATTTGTTGCGGTTGACGTTCCTCTGCAACTAGATTTTTTGCCAATTCTAATGCAATTTCTTTTTGCTTGCCTTTCAGTATTATTATTGGCAAAGATCGGGAAACGGTTTATGAATCTTGAAATAGCAAAGCCCGATTGGAATGACAATATTTTATTTAATAAACGGATTCTATCTATTTTCCAATTTGGGGCTTTTTTCTTTGTAACGTGCGGATTGAGTTTTATTCTTGGAACTGGTATTAAATTTCAATCTTTAAATTATCTTGGTTTGGTTTGTATTGCATTTGGACTTGGAATACTTGGAGGCATTACTTTGACTCTAAAGTTGACAAAACTAAATGTATAAAAACTGGTGCTAACACACGCTAAGGCAACAGTTTGGCAGACAACAAAGCTTTTGCAAAAGCGGTCGCTCCGCGAAAGACAATTATTTTCGCTTTGCAAAAGTCCAATAAGCAGTTATCTTTGTTAATACCATTTCGGCAAGACACGGTTTCAAATCAAACCGTTGCTTAGCGCGAAAACGTTATGCGGCAGTGTTGGACGAGAACCGAAAAACTGCATTTAGACAAAATCACTTTCCATTTCGTGGTGACAATTACAAAATCAAATTAATAAGCAATGTGTTGACCTCACTAAACTTAGTCGACCCAATATTTCGACAAGCTCACTAACCAACACGACCTTACAAAACGTATCGACCTAACCGTAGACACAAAAAAGTGTGGTGACCAACGATTAAGTTTTGTTGCGACACCAAACCAAGTTCAATTTTCGGACACTTAGTATAATTTGTTTCTGTATATGCAGACACGAATGCTGTGTTTAAACTAACCGCAGAAAAAACCGCCTAGGGTATAACACACGCTTTATTCAATTTGGGCATTCGGCTTCGACATTTGCAAAAGCGGTTTGACAATTAATTAATTTTTGCTTTGCAAATGCAAAAAAACATTTATCTTTGTTAGTAGCGTTTCGGTAGACAGTGTTTCAAAACCCAAACTGAAATAAAGCGCCAAAACGTTATAGCTAAGCCGCTGGACGAAACCCGAAAAAGACATTATTATGGCATTTGACATAAAAAAATCGGTAGACATTATTGAGACAATGGAAAATTACATTGCCAAAATTAGACCTAGACCTGAAATTAGAAATCAATTGGATATAGGTTATGAAATTCTTGACCAAAGTGTAATATTGCACGAAATTAGACCTGTGTGGAAAAATCCCACTGAATTCAGGAAAAGTGGTTACGCAAAAGCAACTTTCGTACACGACAAAAACATTTGGAAAATATTTTGGCAACGAGCTGACTTAAAATGGCACTCATACACTCCACAACCAAACGTTGGACAACTAAGTGACTTTCTAAAAATAGTTGACGAGGACAAACATCATTGTTTTAAAGGCTAATAAAACTATGTACATCGGCCAAGCTATAACACACGGTTTGCCTTATTTGGGTGGAAGTACAAGCATTTGCAAAATAGGTAGACAATTTCATTATTTTTTCTTTGCAAATGCCTAGCAACATAGTATCTTTAAACTAACATTTCGGTAGACATTGTTTCAAACTCCAAACAAGGCAAACCGCGAAAACGTTAGTGCCAATGCCTAGACACATAAAATGACGAAAAAAGAAATCTACAGAGAAGCAATATTTGTTTCGACATCATATATAGTTTCGACAATAATACTGTCAATACTAACTGTTCCCAAAAAAGCTTACTTAAACGACATATTTGTTTCAGTCCAAGACGCACCGCATAACTGGTATGACTTTGTTTTCAATATCAATTTCACATATGGATTATTATTCTTTTTCCCTACTCTATTTATAGTTAATACATTCAGACAAGTGTATTACAAAATGCAATTGAGATATTTAAACATATTTCAGCTGTTCGTTACATTTGTTTCAATTCTCGTAACCATTGTTTTAGTAACATTACTAAGACAATTCTCAGACGCAATGGATGGAGTTTATACCATTTACCCTCCATTAAGCGCTGCTCCAGAAGTCAACAGTAATGCAGTATATGCGAAACAATGGACATACTGTATACTTGGCTTTTGTTTGTTACAACTTATTGTGTTTGTTTGGACAATTATAAAAATATTTAGAACAGCAGAAAGGCACTAGGCACTAACACAACCTACCAGTAATGCGGGCTGACATCAAAGCATTTGCAATAAATGCCGCTTCGCGAAAGACAATCATTTTGCATTGCAAATGCGTAGAAACATTCTATCTTTGTTATTAGTATTCGGTTGACGAGTGCCTTGAACCGCACTACTGGTAGCTCGAAAACGTTAGGTGCAAGCTGTGTGCTCTGAATCAATGACAAATGAAAGTTTGAAATTGAATGTTGTAAATAAGATGATGGTAGGTCCATCTTTATCGTTTTACAGGAAATGATAACAAACCGCCTCTCGGTGCAAAACGGGTAACTGTGATGTATTGAACGGAAAGGGGAAAAGGCACAGTTGAATGTGTCAGGTATGAATAGAAAAGATTAATGTACAATGAACCTCTTATGAAATGTCGAGAAAACGCACTATCTGTCAAAACTATTGGAGGCTTGCGCAATAGGAGGAGTATAGCGGGCGACCTGATTTACTGGCTATGCGGCAGACGTCACGAAGGAGGGATGATTTCTATTTAGGCTTATTTATGGAACAGAGGAAGTCGTATACAGATGTAAAAGGAAAAGCACAAGCAGGACAATCGCCTGCAAGGCAGAATACTGATGCTGTATACGATGGCGGACTCAGTCGTAGTAGTGATGAAACTTCTGTAATGGGAGCGGAGCGAAGGGCTGAGGTTGTACAGTTGGAGTTAGCTTTGCCAACTTTGGGTAACCAAAGGATGAACGAGACAACGCCAACAAGAGGAATACCAATTACCAAACAAATGGTTTGGGATGCTTTCAAAAAAGTACGGAGCAATAAAGGTTCAGCCGGAATAGACAATCAAAGCTTAGCGGATTATGAATTAAAGCTAAAAGCGAATTTGTACAAGCTATGGAATAGAATGAGTTCAGGCAGTTACTTTCCAGTTGCAGTAAAAGAAGTAAGTATACCAAAAGCGGACGGAAAGGAGCGCAAGTTAGGCATTCCCACAGTGAGTGACAGAATAGCTCAAGAAGTCATTAAGAGTTATTTAGAACCACGTTTAGAGGAAGTCTTTTCAGAACATTCTTATGGTTATAGACCATTGAAAAATAGCCATCAAGCAGTTGCAGAAGTTAGAGATAACGTTCAGAAATATGCTTGGGTAATTGATATGGATATAAGCAGTTTCTTTGATAACATGTCGCATGAAAAAGTTATGTTAGCTTTAGAAAGACATGTTGATGAGAAATGGGTTTTAATGTATGCAAAGAGATGGTTAACTGCGCCAATGATGGACAAGAATGGAAACGTAACCAATAGGGAAAAAGGTACACCTCAAGGAGGTGTAATTAGCCCATTGTTAGCAAATCTATTTTTACATTATACTTTTGATAAATGGTTTGGACAACATTATGCTGATTTAAGTTTTGTTAGATATGCAGACGATATTATCGTACACTGTAATAGCGAAGAAGAATCAAGAGAAGTTTTATCAGCCATCAAAGAAAGAATGTCAGCTTGTGAACTAAATTTAAATGAAGAGAAAACGCAAATTGTTTATTGTAAAACAGCGAATAGAAAGCTGAAATTTAAAACAGTAAAGTTCGACTTCTTAGGATTTAGTTTTCAACCTCAATCGACCAAAAACAGGAAACTAAACAAAGTATTTTTAGGATATAACTGCTCCATTAGCAGAAAGAGTGAATTGAAAATAAGCAAAGAAATAAAGCAAAGCAAATTCCATCAATGGACAGGCAGTACTTTATTGGAAATAGCAGAAACTTTTAATCCAAAATTAAGAGGCTGGTTAAACTATTATGGCAAATTTCAACTCTATAAACTAAATAGAATATTTGGAATCTTTAATTGGCGTTTAATTAAATGGGCGGTAAAGAAGTATAAACGCCTCGGTGGAAGCATGCGCAAAGCAGGAGATTGGATAAGAGCAACTGCTAAAAGTTATCCAAATATTTTTGTACATTGGCAGCATGGATTTCATGGAGCATAACTTTAAGTACAACAAGAGCCGTATGATGGGAGACTATCAAGTACGGTTCTGTGAGAGGCTTGGGGTGAAATTCCCCTTGCCTACTCGACTAACAGACCACACAATAGAACGACAATGACATTTAAAAACAAATTTCTACCGACATTTTTGACAGTAGTTACGCTGACATTTTTATTTGCTTGCGGACAAAGTAGCTCTAATAAAAGTGTAACGCAGACGGACAATATTGAACCTGACGAAGAAGTATTAACCATTGACACCTTTTCAACTTTTCCACCTGAAATTGACGGCTGTTCTTGCTACTTTTCTAACGACTCGACAGCATTTAATAAAAGTGAATACATTTATATGAATGACTTCGCTCAGACGTCATTTCTCAAAATAAATGGCGTTTTGACAAAGTTTACTCAAACGGACTTTAAAGAAGTCAGTAAGACAACAACTATGGCAAAAGCAAAAAGTGACAAATACGAAATGACTATTGAAGTTATTGACGGCAAACAAAGTGGTGACGAAACTGAATTAAAATCAGGGACAATTAAACTGACAGGCAAAAACGGTGAAACAATTACAAAGACTTTTTATGGAGAATGTGGTTGCTAACTCGACAAACAGAAAACCTACCGCTAACAGGCGTTTGGCAAAAAAGCGGGTTCAGTGCTTAAATGAAGCTTTGTGCTTCGCATCAAGTTCAGTTCTAACAGACTGTTTTGTGCTTCGAAATCCGCTTCTTCGCCAAGCGCCAAAACGTTAGGCACAAGCATAGAACCGACAACTAAAAAAATATGACCGAACTAGAGAAATACTTAAATAGAATTGTAAGTTTTGACAAAGAGGAGCTTGACGAAATTAGCAACCTAACTAAAGAACTTACACTAAAAAATGATGACTTTTTTCTTAAAGAGGGACAAGTCTGTAATAAGATTTGCTTTTTGCTTGAGGGAGTTATTGAGATGACCTATGTAGATAAAAATTCAGAGGAGCATATTGTTGAATTTTTTTTTCCTAACTCTTTTGTTACAGATTATGTAAGCTTTTTATCAAACACAATATCTGATTGTAATATCAGAGCCATAAGCAATTCTAAACTAGTTTATTTTGACAAAAATGCTTTAAACAAGCTTTATGAAAAAAGTTTTAATTATCAGAAATTCGGGAGACTAATTTCAGAACAATACTTTGTGGGCTTTGCGAATAGTATAAAAAAAACAAAACTAACACCCAAGCAGCGGTATGAATTGTTATTAATCGAGAATCCAGAGATATTGCAAACTGTTCCTCAGTATAAAATTGCTTCCTATCTTGGCATTTCTGCTGAGTGGTTATCAAAATTAAGGGGGAAAAAATGATTTCTTGAATTAGTTCAACGAAACTTTAATATACCCTAAGCTAATTTTGCATCATTAATTTTAAACAATAAAAAAAATGAGACAATTATTAGCTATAGCATTTTGCCTTTTGGTATCTACTACAATTTCTGCACAAACAGATTCAACTTCCACATTCTGGAAGCCTTCTCCTCGTAATTATCAAGTAAAACACGCTATAGAAATTGAGGCTCTGCCTTTTGTATATCTCAGTTCTGGTTATCACATATCTGTTGGATACAGATATAAAAAATTTCGTTTTAGAGCTAGTACAATAGACGTAGGGACTTTTAACCAAGAAACTCAAAATGATGCATTTGAACGATTTGAAAGCAAGGGTTCATTTGGACTATTTGCAGGTTATAATGTATGGAAAAACTTAGAAACTTATGTTTTTCTAGATAACCAAAAATTTGATATAACACAAAAAAGCACTTCTGAAACGAGAATCAAAAATTATTTAACTCCCGGGCTTGGAATTAGTTATCAATTGTTCATAGGTCGTTACTTTTATCTTCAACCAGGAGTTCACCTTTATGTAAGAAGTAATAATACTACTCAATTTTCTGATGGTTCCGTTTATTCTCTACCAACAGAAATTGTTCCAGTTATCAGAATAGGTGTAAGACCTTGGAAAAAATTCTAAATGGAATTTCTTCCCAAAGTAAGAATAAAAATAAAAAAGCAATGAAAACGCAATTTACAATCGTAATAATAGCAATCTTGTTTTTGGGATTTAGTAACAAAAGTTACTCTCAAGATAATAATTGGAAAGAAGATATTCAATTGGGAGCATTAGTTGGCTTAACTCAGCCTATTATTCTATCTGGTTTTAATATTGAGGCTGCATTAGTTTATAAGAGATTTATTTTTGACTATTCACATGGTTCCTCTTTAAATTTTAAAGGGGACAAGCTAACTCAAGAACTCCAAGACCAAAACGTAGAAATTCACATACCATTTACAACAGGCTTTGCTGTTGGATACAGATTTACCAAATGGTTAAATTTACGTGTTCAGCCTACTTTGCATCGATTTGATACTTACTATAAAGGTGAAACGTTTTCTCAAAATAATAGAATATTACGAAACAATACAATAAGTTTAGGCTTTGGGTTATATGGATTTTATCAACCTTTTGAAAATAAAGATAATGCACTAAGAGGAATAACTATAGCACCAAGTATTCGTTTTTGGCCTACTATTTGGTCAGACCTTGACAAAAATGGCTATCGCTACCAAAATAAAACAACAGGAAAAGAAGAGGCTTTAAAAACCCTAGATCCCGGTTTGGCATTTACTCCTTTCATATTCAATATAAGTATAGGATATATGTTTGATTTGTCCAAAAATTAAATTACTCTCTTAAAATAACCTTCAGTCTTTCATACTAAAAAATTCAACATCAATTTAAATTTACAACTCTTGAAATCACTCATTTTATCACTTACTCTTAGTTCTTTCTCATTAATTAATGCTTTTGCACAAAATGAAATTGCTAATAAACCAAGAGTATATTTTTCTTCTGGTTTTGTAACACCCATTTTTTATGGTGGAAAAGAGCTAATGAATGCCTACAGAAATAGGCAAAATGGAGAAAGCCATTTCCAAGATGTAACGGGAAGTAGAAATGCTGTAGGAACATACGGAAGAAACACTGGTTTTTCTTTAGGAATTGGTTATTATATCCCCATACCCAAGATAAAAAATTTAGCTGTTGGTTTATTAGTAAATAGTGGGCAAACTGGTTCAACTCCATCTTCAAGTGGTTATTCAGAGGGTTATTTTTTTAATTTTCTTAATTTCGGAATAGGAACTCAATACTATTTATTTGATAAAAAAAACCTTTATGTTAAAGCTGAAGCAGGAATGGGATCTGTGTTTACCAAAAACCGTTTCATTAATTCTGAAAATAAACAAGATTTTCTTCATCATTTTGGAATTGGGTTTGAAGGAGGCGGAGGATTAGGATACACCTTAACGCCTTTTAAAAAAAGTAAGGTGGGTATCAATTTAGAAGCAAACTATCAGTTTTATTCTACAAGAGTAGAAGTAAGTGGCTTAGGAGATGATCAATGGCGTTTTGGTGCATTAAATCTAAGTGCAGGGATTCAATTTTAAAATCAATCATAATTAAAATTAAATTTAATGAAAAATACACTTTTAATTTTGAGCTTTATTAGCATATTGTCCAATACAATATCAGCTCAAACAAACGAAAAATCGAATAAATATGGCATTGAAACAGATATTCTTTGGCCATTTTTAGTTCAAACCACACGTACCCACTTTATAGTAAAACTTTGGCAGAAAGGACATTTACGAGGAGATGCTTATATTGGATTGAACATTGATTTCCCCAGAAATCGTGAAACGGAGGGTCGTTTTGCCGACTATAGCATTGCAAGTGGCTATCGCCAATATTTTTGGAAGGGCTTAAATTTAGAGTTTTCACAAACAACAGGAATGGGTGTTTTACAAAATCACGTGACAACGGGTAAGACCTATAATAGTTTTGATTGGTTAATCACAGGATATATCGGTTACAAATTTGAATTTGCAAGTGAAAAACTTTACATACTACCTCAATTTGGAGTTGCAGGTGTAATCTATAAATCAAATCCTTGGCCAATATACGAAGACAATACACTGACCAAAGAAGTTGGAGAGTCTCCGTTCATGCTTGGTTCATTAAGATTTGGATATAATTTTTAAATTTGACAAGGTGAAAATGCCAGTGCCTAACAGCACCTACCCAAAAGTGGCGGTTCAGTGGTTAAATCAAGCTTTCTGCTTCTATCAAAGTTTCTGCTTGGTTGAAAGTGAAGTGCTTCGAAATCGCCACCTTCGGGTAGCTGCAAAACGTGTGTGACTTGAATCAATCATTCCGAAACAATGATTGAATGCTATTTGACTGATGGAAGAATCTGGATATAATTCAGACGGCCTTCCGGTGACGCCCTTCCGGGGGAGTTGCCAAACTGCCTTGTGCTGCGGAGTATGAAAATAATCCGTGGTGAGCGACAAGGATTAAAGGGACAGAGGATATCTGTTTAAGTACGACCGAAGTGAGCTGAACGAAAGTGAACCGTTCGATGAAGCCTCGAAAGGGCAAGACGATGAGGAAAGTACATGGTTACGTTTGCATGTACGACAGAATACAGACGCTACCGGATTACGGTCTGTGTCTCATCCGGGGTTAAGGCGGC
>JBKDJY010000045.1:0-19166 GCA_046345275.1 Bacteroidota bacterium | reverse complement strand
TATCATATCGGCCACATCCCGTTTGGAGATACCCACATCTTCATTTTTTTTAAACTCAATCAGTGCTCTCAAACGGTTCGCAATCATAGGAATGCTGCTTTTTTGGAGCTTACGTAACTCTGTTACGGTTTCTTTAATCTCAAATTGTTTTATTAAGGACATATATATGATTTATAATTTAGTCCAAAGGTAAAACAAAAAAATTAAATATCCAAATATTGGACTAATTATTTATTCGTTTTGGTATTATCGCTTAAAAGTTCGGTTAAGCTAAGGTAAATAAAGATACTTGATTAGCAAATTATGTTTGATTACAATCATGATTTTACATTTCATCAAACTCAGTTTCTAAATAAATTTACAGTTCCAATTTTTTTAATTTTCTTATCATCAAATCCTGTAGCTTGTATGACATAAAAATAAGTGCCATCAGAAACCTTGTCTCCATTTGAGTTCAAGCCATCCCAAGTAGCTGTTGTTCCTGATAGTTCAACCAATTTTTCGCCCCAACGGTTAAAAATTTCTAAGGAGATGGTTTTTATCCCAGTTGATTTTATGCTAAACAAATCATTTGCACCATCCTCATTTGGGGTAAATACATTTGGTATTTCTAATGTTAATCCTTCTTCAATTAATACTGTATAATAAGCAATATCCGTGCAAAAACCTGAGGTGGCAATTAACATGATTGTAAATGTTCCACTCGTATTATATGTTGTTTTGGGGTTTAGTAAAGTTGAGCTGCTTCCATTACCAAAACGCCAATCATAAGCTGAAGCACCAGTACTTAAATTGATGAAGCTCATATCTAAAGGCACAACACCTGTTTTAGGATCTGAGGTAAAAGCTGCTTTTACTGAAGTTGTGTTTTGAGTGACTGTTACCAAAGAAAAACTGGTACAAGAACCATAACTGACGCCTACGGTATAAGTTCCTACCTGATTAACTACAGGATTTGGAGAGTTAACACCACTCACCATACTGGGTCCAGTCCAGGTATAAGTAGCCGTGGTATTGTTGCTGCCAGCACTAAGGTTAGCTGTGCCTGAATTACAAAATAAACTAACTGTTGGTGTGACAGTAAAAGTTTCATTAGTAGCACCAATGGTGAAACTACCTGAAATCACATCACAGCTGCTAGTAATGGTATAAGTATATACACCAGCGCATAAATTTATTTGCGAATCACTCAAGGCAGTGGTATTGAGTGTTTGAGCGCCATTGCTATAATAATAACCAAAGGGTGGCAGTTTGCAATCTGCTGTTAAACTTAAGGTAACTGCGCCATTGCAATTACAGCCTATGATGGAGGAAACTGTAGAGCTATTAGCAGAGCGCAGCACCGGCAGACCACAAGCGCTAATATCCAATTGGGCAATGTCCACATCCCCATTACCACCACCAAATGCTGTTTGATAGGCTCCTGCTGTAACTGGCCATTGACCTTGAGAAGAAGCAACGATATGACTTTGGCAACCAAATACAGAAATAGAACCACCAGCAAAGATATTGGTTACAATGTTACTTGGACCTATCCCGCCCAAATAGCCCAAACAAATAATGCTCCCTGTGGGGGAAAAAGTGCCTAACCAAATATCTCCATTTCCCTTTCGGGTGGTTTGATAGGCGCAGGACGTAACTGGTAAATCATTGCTAAATGCGTCACCTCCAGCTACAATGTTATGATTGTCATCGCAGGCCAAGCCAGAGCAATAATCCTCTAGGCTTCCTCCCAAGTATGTCCCCCATTGGCGAACACCTGCTGAATTGAATTTTACGATAAAAGCATCTGATACACCAGAAAAATCAGGCCCTATCGTTCTAATGGAAGCAGAAGTTGGTGTATTCGTTTCACCCCCTATGATCACATTGCCCAATTGATCGGTGCAAATGGCATAGGCCAAATCGCCTTCTCTGCCCCCATAATAAGTTGACCATAATAAGGCTCCCGTAGGAGATAATTTGGTTAAAAAAGCATCCGTATTGCCTCCATAAGAAGTTTGATGAGCTCCCGCAGTAACCGTAAAATTAGCAGAACCAGTATATCCTGTAAAATAAATGTCATTGGTGGTTCTATCCACACACACGCCATTAGATCTTTCATCAAGACTGCTACTTCCACCAAAATAAGTCCCCCACGTTCGCGAGCCATTGTTTTGAAATTTTACAACAAAAGCATCCCCCCCTGATGGGCTTGTTTTATAAGCCCCAACAGTAGCAATGTTTAGGGGGTTTGCAGTATAGCCATAAGCAATGATGTTATCAAAGCTATCTATGCAAACATCAGTAAAATAACCATTATAATAAGTAGCAAATTGGCGCATTCCACTTTGATCCAATTTGACTAAAAAGCCTCCACCTCCAATTACTGCATTTTGAAATACAACATTGCTGCCAATGGCGCCCCATGGTAAATCAAGAGAAAGTGTTTGTCCAGCAACAATAACATCATTACTGGCATCCGAACAAATGCCATTTCCCCGATCGTCGCCAGTTCCACCAAAATAAGTGGCAAAATTTCGGGTCATCCCATTTGGAGACAGGCTTAATACAAAAACATCACCAAATCCAGCATAAGTAGTTTGAAAAGCACCTGCTGATATTGGAAAGGGAGATGAGCTTGTTATTCCTGTTACCAATACATTTCCCAAATTATCATTGGCAATGGAAAATCCGAGGTCTGATTTATTCCCTCCATAATAGGTAATCCAGGGGTCAATGATGAGGGGGTAATTGGGGTTGTAATTGCCAACATTGAAGGAGAGGAGCCCCTCCCCATCCCTCCCAAAAGGGGAGGGGGTAGAACCGTTTGCTGTTGAGGAAGGTTTTATTAAAACATAATCTGCTTTTACCTTTACTTCTTTGCCATTGATGTGTTGGTAAACTTTTGGCATCCATTCTTGGATGTTGCCTAGGGCTGTCTTTACTTGTATTTTACCATTTACCAAGCTGATGTTATCCGCACCAGAGTATTTCAGTTGGATGTCTTTTGGGTTGCCACCTGGTTGCACCACCAAATCGTATTTTAAACCTTGGGCTTTTCCCCCATAATAAATGACATCTATTTTATGATAAATGTTTTGGTAGGTAATTTTATTGTATTGGCTTACCCCTGTTACTCCATCTTTGCAATGGGGGTAGTAAAAGTTGAGTTTTCCACTAACGGCATCTTCATTAATGGTTCGGATGTTTGGCTTGCAGTTTACAAAATCAATGTCTACACGGTAGCCTTTTAGCATGGCTTTAGCCACCAGCTCTTCCTTGCGTTTTTCTTCGCCTCCTATTCCTAATTTACCGCTGTGTTCGGCTTCTTCTATTTTTTCATCAATCTCATGCATCACATCACCCATGTTGCTAATCACATAACTTAAACCTGTTTTGCGTAAATACACACTGGCATTTCCTGCATCGGAAGTGTAGAGTACATCTGGCCGTATTGCACCACTCATATCGGCTACTTGGCCTTTGTTTGGGGTAAAGTTCATCCCATTGCCTCGCAAGTCTTCTTTGAGTTTTTCTTTTGTGGTGAGGTTTTCCTTTTTGCCTGTTTCCTTTACTTTTTTTGTAAGCAAAGGATTATTGTTGTTCGACAAATTAAAAGCAGATGTTAAGGGGTCATGTGCTTTTGAAGACATGCTGATTGTTAAAATTAGCATCAACCATAGAGGACATAATTTAGCAATTGATTTAGTTGTAAACCTTAATTTTGTTTGTGGAACGAAGAATCGGTGTTTCATATGCCTAAATGATTACTTTTTATTGTCATATGGAATATACCAAGTTAAGTCATTCGTGTTTGGACACCTTAGCCACGTGGGTATTTAATAGGTTTACAGGATTACTTTTTATTGTCATATGGAATAACCTATTTAATCATTTGTGCTGGGCTTGCGTCAAAAATCGATATGTGATAACGAATGATTTTAATTTTTAAAGGTAATAAAAATGACTGTAATAAATCAAACATTAAGTGTTTTATTTTGATGAATCATTTTATTAAAATAAGGCAGACTTTATGATCTGCCTTATTTATTCATCCTCTAGTTTTTTATAAATTTTTGTGTTTCGGTTATTTTATCATCAATTAGCAAATTAATAAAATAGACACCGTTATCTAATTGTTGGGTTGGTAAGATGATGCTTGCTTGATCTTTTGTAACAATCTGTTTCAAGACTTGTTTCCCCATTAAATCATACACTATCACCTCCGCATGTGTAAACTGATTTGGCAATACATAATTTATGGAGGCGCTCTGGTTGCTCGGGTTAGGGTAAATCATCAAATTATTATTTTGAATTTCTAATTGATCAATTTGGGTTGAGTCTTGCTCTTGAGCCATGCGTTTATTTGATTTTGAAGAAGCACTTGGCAATTTTACATCCTCATAAAATTTAGTGCCAAATACCTGTGTTAATAATGCTTGGGCATTGATAAAGGCATCATCTTTTTGGTTTGCAGCTATTGCCTCCACTTCTGCTTTTAATGCAGCATCTGTTTTAAGCGAAAAAATGTTGTTATTTGATGATTTTAAAGCCACAATAATTTCCTGTAGTCTGCAAAAATTATCAAGCTTACCATTATTTTGCGCTTTCATTTCAGCAATTACTTTTTTGGCTTTGCTTAATTGGTCGGTAGCCACGTAGCAAGATAAAATATGGTTTTGAGCCAATTTGCTTTTATCTTTCTTCAAGGTACTTACAATACTATCAGGAGAAAAGCCATTGATGGTATCATGCAGCATCGCCAAAAGTTTATTATTTATTTTCTCAGCTTTTTTATGTCTCATATCACTCATTTGGGTTTCTAGGGCTGTGCGAGCAGACCGTTTATTACCCAATTGTTGTAAGTTGATATCTTGTTGTATGTTAACTGGCAAACGGCGGGCAATTAAAACCTTTAAAACAGGTTTTGTAACGGGCTTGTTTAAATCGTAAAGGAGTTTAATGTATTCTATGGGTGTGCTTTTTTTATTGAAATAAGCCATTAAAACTTCATCAGATAAGTAAGGACTATATTTTTTTAGCGTGTCTCTGATGTTATTTGCACTTAAAGAATTATTGATTAGGTTTAATAAATGAGCTTTATTGTTGCCATCAATTTTGGCAGCAATGCTATCTAAATACTCATCTTGCAATTCTTCACTATTGCTTGCTAATCGCAGCGTTGAGCCGCCACCGCCACCGCCACCAAATGAACATACATATGCTGGGCACATCCCTTCGTTATAGGTTGATAAGTTTTGGATGGGATTTAAGAAATTGGCAGTATAATAAAATGGTGTTGTTTTTAAACTAGCTTCAGGATTAAAATAATAGTCAACATAAGTGACCCCGTCTGTTACAAAATCGCTTGCATCATCGTTGTAAAGATGAGAAAAACGATTATTTGCTCCCACACTGAGATTGCCTTGTGCGACATCAATTTTCCCGATATTGAACCAAGGATAATCACCAACGCTAAGCCAAATGTCCCTGTAATTTTGTTGCGTTTGCCCAAATTGATTACAAGAAAATTTTAGACCATTTCCAGGCAAAGCACCGCCGCTGTTATCACCAACAACTGTAGTTCCTACATTTAAATTATTAATTGTGTTGCGGTATATTGTATTGGAATTGCCATAAAGCCCTTGGGAAGTATAAACAAGGATACCAGTAGCCAAATTATTATAATAATTAGGGGCATAGGTTGTCGTAATCGTATTATTTTTAATGGTATAGGAGGTGCTATTTAATAAATAAACACCATAAGGCCTTGTTGCATCTAAATTATCTCCTTGTGCAATATCAATGCGATTTCTTGTAAACACTGTATTTTTGGTGCCATTGGTAAGGATGGCTCTGTTGCAATTTATAAAATCGTTATCATCTGCGCTAATACTACGAAGTGGAGACCCTTCAGCAGCATTGATGCCATAATTTAAATTGATAAATCTGGATGGAATATCACTGACATCAGACACACATTGACCAGTGCATGGATCAATACCCCAGCAAGTATAATACTTACCTAAATTATAACTACCATCATAAGTGGTAATGCCATTCCCCCTTTGCTCAATAGCTGGCAAAGGGCTAGATATATTTTGATAGGTATTACCGTACAATCGAATTCCTTCAACGCCCCACAAACTAATGTGTGCATCTGGATAAGGAGACCCTGGGTTTCTCAAAATACCGTTTACCTCAAACAAAGAACGGTAAACGTAGCTACGGTTATCGTATAAACTGCCAAATGTATAATTATGGTAAGGACAATATTCAATAGATTTCCTATTATTAATAAATTTAGCCCTATCACACATGACGATGCCGCCCGTGTATCCGCTATAATCAATATTTCCATTAGCATTTTTTTTACAAACTGAAATACCTACCATCGCATTGGTAATGGTGCCTTGGTTAATGACTTGCACAATGCCTTGATAAGTGCTTAAGCCATTAGCCGCTATGATTTGGCTTTGATTAGAGGTCCCCCATACTTGTATCCCTTCCCAAGTAGATCCCCAAGCATTTACTTCTCCACCATCAATAATAAGGCGTGCACCTCTTTCCACAATGATACGCCCATTGAGAGCCATGCCTACTTTGCATTTAATGGTAAGGGTAGCGCCTGGTTTCACCACTATATCTTGATACATTTGTATGTCAAAATCCCAAGTTTCGTTAGCACTAACAATCCATGGATAAACAGACTCTGATTGCATTTCTTTGACATATTTCCTTAAATTAGATGTTGCCAGTGCACGATGCATTTTACCCATTTGCATTGGAGAGATATAATTATTATACGCACAACCACCCATTAAATTATTTGTTGAAATTGAATTAGTCGGAGCTGCATAAGGATCTAAATTCCATTTTCCATAATGGAGACAACTATAATTTATAGGAGGGCTACAATAGTTGCCCCATGATACATTAAATACATCGCTTAAATACTCAGGGGATAATTTATCATTAGTCTCACTAGCACCGGGACCACTAGGATACGTATGTAGAAGGTTAAAGCAATGCCCCAATTCATGATCTAGTGTTCCGCCTCCAAGATCATTTGTTGAACCCTTATTAAACATAACGATTCCACTATTAATATTAAAATTTTGAAATATTGGTGTTAGAGCATAACCAGAAGCATCAAAATAATACCCATCAGTATAATATATTGGCAAGGAATTTAAACGATTTGCGTCGATAGCTTTTACCGCATTTTCTAAATCTGAAGAGCTATTTGAAGTATTTAAAATAGTACTTTGATAAAAATAAATACCAGTGAGTTCATATCTAATCCTCGCATCTTTAATAAAGGGAACGCCTGGGATTGGCCAAACGGGTTGTTGATTGTTTTGCCTTTTATTATTTAAAAAATTTAACACACCATTTACTTTTGTAGCAGTGATGGCATTATTTTGCCACATATTACTACCATTTGATTTTTGAAAAAATGAAATGCAATCTTAATGGTTTTAATAGGAGTAGTAGGTACGGTAGTCGTTCCTACAACAGTGGTGGTAGGTATATAAGTTTGTAATTTGCCATACTTTGTAACAAAAGTCGTGGAGGTCGCTACACAATTAGCAGGTGGTGGGGTTGCTGTTCTTGCAACATAGTCATTGGTTAGCTTTGAAACATAAACTAAGCTCCCCGTTGGAACTGGAGAGGGAATGCCAGGTCTTACCGGAACAGGAATGACAGTTTGTGTAAATGTCTTGAAAACGAAAAGACATAGCGTAATAGTTGATAAAATTTTTTTCATTTTTGTTTGTTTTTAAAAATTAATTAAAATAAGAATTAGTACAGTTCATCCATTACGTGGTATGTTCGGGTTAAGGTTTTCTCCTATCGTTTACATTGCGTGCTTGTAAATAATGTGTTTATTTTGTTTGTTATATTTATTGCGTTTTAATACCATAATGCCTATTGTTAAAAAAGTTACATTTATCTTTAAAATTAATTCATTAATATGTTTAAATTCAATTTTAGTCTATATTTTTATATAGCGACGCAAATGAACATATTATTTTTTGAATAGCCAAAACGTATAATTGCCTGTTTTTTGTATTTAATATTTACTAGCTTGATAATCAGTTTATTTATTTTCAACATGATTCAATTTTGCAGATCTATTTTAAAATAGAGATATTCATTCATTTTTAAATCACATTGTTTTTTTACAGTAGTTTTATCTATTATTTAAAAAATAATATTTTGTTACAACAATTAATTATTTTGTGCCACAATATTAATCGGTTGAAATGAATTATTTATCTAAATTTGAATTGTAAATTACAACGTGAGGTTGTAATTTACAACCTCATACACATTACGTCAAGATTAATTCATAAAGCCTACTAATATTGTAAATTGAATTTTATAAACTAATTAAACTACGAACAAGTGAAAGACGTAAAAATAAATTTGGGAAGTAAAATTAGAATGTTGAGAGAATTGAAAGGCATTTCACAGGATTCGTTGGCTCGGTCGCTTGGATTATCTCAACAAGCTTTTCAGAAAATTGAATCTGGACAAACAAAAATAGATATTGAAAAGGCAGAATTAGTGGCTACAGAATTAGGAATGGAATTGGAAACATTAATTAATTTTAATCCAGCTAATTATCTTTATCAATGCTCTCAGTCTGGTGTATTTAATACTAATCAAAATCATTATAATGCTGAACATATCGAAACGATTATCAAAACAAAAGAGGAGTTGATTACTGCTTTAAGAACTGTTATTTCCGAAAAAGATTCTCGCATTAAGTTATTGGAAGATCAATTAAAGAAATAAGGATTAAACTTAAATTTTCATTTTTTTAATTTCTTAGTCATGAAAATATTTTCGCTCACACAAATTTTATTTACCAACTGATACCCTGATGCCTTCACTGTGACTTGTAAATTCTGGGGCATACATGCATTGAATGGTTGTTACGCCATTACTGAAATCTCCTTGATGATTGATGACCAATGGATATTCAAAAACGTAGGTTCCTTTGCTTAAGTTAGAGAAAAAGAAGTGAGTGGCGGCATCACGTGTACTTTCATAATAACCCAATCCATCTTGATATTTGTAAGCACTAAAAACATTGGTTGGTTCAAAACCAGATGCACGCATGTCTTTCATGTGAACATAAGTCATGTCTCTATCAACTCTTAATTCAATGCGAACTTTTATTTTATCTCCCAATTTTAGTTTGGTTTCAGAAGTAATGGGTTCAATCACAATTCCACTGGCAGTATTTTTTTGTAAGAACAATTGTTTTTTGAGTTTTAAAGGCGTTTCGTGTGGTGTAATTTTATCAAGTTGTTCAAAGTATTGCCAATACATAGCTCCATAGCTTACACCAACATCTTTTTTCTCTACTTTAATTTTACCCATCGTGTTTGGTTTAATATCTGAACCATGCCATACTTTTTTAAAGTAACCCGTTCCAGGTTCAGCGTTTAATGATTTATCATTTTTGGGATCTAACTTCACATCGCCAACTGTAATTTCTACATTAGGTTCAGTTGCTAACCAATCCGTTCCTTTTAATAATAAGGCATACACGGCATCGGTTGTTGAACGAGTTGTTCCCCAATGTTGTGTTTGTTTACTTTTTACTAACCATGTTTTTAAATCATCTACTGATTTAGTATCATTATTAATTTCGTCAAAAGCTTCAATCATTAAGGCTTGCATTTCAATTGGTGCTTCATACCATGAGTAACCATAATTTTCTTTCCAATACATGCCCATTTCTTCGCTATTAATACTGTTTTCTTTTAGAGATTTCAAAATGTCTTTTGGAAGTTTGGAATCTTTATATCTGTGTAAACTCAATGCCATCATACCTTGCATATAACGGCTGTTTTGCAGCCAGTACGTTTGCTCTTGTTTTTTGTAATAATCAAAATGCTCTTTATTGCGTTTACTTATATCAATATCCTGAAAATTACTACGCATGTATAAATACTGAATGGCCATATAACTCAAGTGATTCTCGGTCTTATATTTAGGATTATATTTTTTTACCCATTCATATTCTTCACGCATTCGATTATCGCAATATTCAACCGCTTGGGTAATCATGCTCCAAACTTCACCATTTTCTCTGGCCTTAATGACTCCTAATTTATCTAAGTGAGAAAAGCCTGTGATGATGTGTTGTGTAATGTAGCAATCATCTGGTCCGCCATCAAACCAAACAAAGCCGCCATTGGAAGATTGTTTTTTCTTTAATTTTTTAAAAGCTTGCGCTTGTTCGTTGCTCATTTTATTTAAATCAAACAATAAGCCAACCCGTTTTTTATTTTCTGTTTCACTTTTTGATTGCAGCACCCAAGGTGTTTCTTCTAATACAACTGCTTTTAATTCTTGATTTTTTTCAAGGTTTGATAAAAAAGCATCAGGGCTAGACATTTTCCATGCATCAAAAATAGCCTTGATTTTTGGTTTAGAATTTACAACATACGTTGCTAAGCTATTGGCATAATATCTTGCAAAAGTTTGTTCGGCGCATTCATAAGGATATTCCATTAAGTATGGCAACGCTTGCACCGCATACCATGCAGGGTTAGCGGTAAATTCTAATGTGTAAGAATGATTTTTTAAAGTTGTTGAATGATTATTTTGATTCGTAAACTTTGTGAAATTAAATTCTTTGGTTTGGTTACTTCTAATTGGCATCGGCAAACTTTCTGTCACTAACATACGATTGGTTAATACAGGAACTGCTGTTTCTTCACCATCTGTAAAATTATTGGCTTTTGCTACGACTTTATATTTAATAGCAGAATAACCTTCGGGTATCTGTAAATTCCATTCGATAGGAGTACTCAACCCTTTTTTAACCGAAAATTCTCTAAAGCCCACAGAAGTGGATTTGAATTTTACACTTTCCATCATGCTTGCAGATATTTCATGATCTGTTAAGGCATCATATAATTTTAATTCGGCATTACCAGTTAAATCTTTATCTGATAAGTTTGATACTTTACTAATAAAAGTAATGTTATCTCCTTCTCTGAAAAAACGAGGAGCATTAGGTTGAACCATCAATTCTTTTTGTGTGATGACTTCTTTCTCAAACTGACCATATTTTAAATCTTTGGTATGGACAAAGCCCAATACTTTCCATTTTGTCAAACTTTCAGGAACCGTAAATTTAATTTCAATTTCACCTTTTTCATTGGTTTGCAATTGTGGATAAAAGAAAGCTGTTTCATTGAAATTGCTGCGGGCTTTTACAGCAGATAAATCAGTAGATTTTGATTGCTCATTTTGTTCTTTATCAATTCCGCCAACTATATTTTTGAATTCATCTGTTGCGTTTGTTGCATCATTTTTAGAATCTTTATCTTTTGATTTCTTTTCACTTTCTTCTCTTTTTGCCATTGATTTTGGCGCTGCCGCAATTTCGGATTGGTTTACAGAACTTTTCTCATCAGCTAATACTGAGGAAAAGGATGGTGCCATAGAAATCGCATCTCTTCTTTTACGGTAATAATTACCATAAAAACCTAAACCAAAATAATTTAAGATATCATAATCTCTAGCAGGTAATCCAGAATAAAACACAGAGATATGATTGAGTTCTGTTGAGTTTGAAATTTGAGAAATTCTCGACGTCCAATTTAACCGCGCATAGTAACTTTGATAAATATCAAAATACCAATTGTTAGCCCTAAACGCATCTAATGAGGCATCATACATTGTAGCGACCATTTCAGCAGCAGCTTTTTCTCCTTTTTTATCTTTTAAAATGAGTTTCCATTCCTCTGCTTGTCCTGGTAATAATTTATTACGGAAGGTTACAAATTCAATGTCTAATTTTTTATTGGTGTAAGGTACTCTTACAATACTGCTATGATAATAAAAGCGATTGTTTTTGATGAAGCTAGTATGAAAAGAAAAATTACCTCGGTGAATTTCTTCTACTTGTAATTCATGCGTTTTCATAGACGCTAGTTCAACTCTTGAATTTATTAATTTTCCTTGGTGTTCTAATTCAAATAAATAATTGACATTATTGTAGCCAGAAGCTAAGATGTAATTCACTTTTTCTCCTGGTTCAGCCAAAGTTTTAGGGTAATAGAACCAATCAGCTGTTTGTTCAGGAATTTCATTATTAATTTTATTAAATATAGTTACATAGCTAAAGGCTTTAATTTCTTCTCCAAACTTATCTTTACAATTGGCTTCAATCACATATACACCCGGTTTAAAAGATTTGAACTCAGCAGATAAATCATAATCCGTTTTTAATCCTGTGTCAAATGTTTTATCTAACACTTTCGTTTCTTTTTCCCATTTATACTTATTCGTTTCATCTGCATATAAATCATTAGGGAATGTAGTATAATATTCCTCTTTGTTTAAATTATGTCTATCTGCTTGTTGCCATAAACGACTTCTAAAAACCTTTGTTGGTTGTTTTAATTTATAAATAGCAAAACTTCCTTTTGTATTTTCTTTAACGCCATTTAAATTGTTAGTTATAATTTGTATGGGTTTTGCATTATTTACTTCAATAATAGTATCACTCGACACACTTAATTCTAATGCTTGATAACCAACAGTGACATTTGTTTCTGCACTATGCGTTTCTCCGTTAATGTCTGTTACATCTGCTGTTATTTTATAATTATAAGTGGCATAGCTTGTTTTAGAAACAGATTCATCAGGTAAGGCTTTAAATTTAATAATATATGTTCCTGTATCATTACTTGTAATTTCTCCACTGATAATTTCAGTTTCTGATGCGCCTGAATTATAAGGTCTGTACCACCAATACCAATAAGGGTAATTCACATTTCTTACAACGCGGTAAGCCACTTTAGCACCATCAATTACATTACCAGCATATGCTTTTGCTAAGCCAGTGACAGTAACTTCATCATTAATTTTGTAACTAACTTTAACTGGATTAAACGCTGTTTCAAATTTTGGACGTTTATAATCTTCTACAGAAATATAAGCATTGCCATATCCATCGGTAATATGCATTTGACCATTTAATCCGTTTTGAGGTGCTATAAACGAACCACTGACTGTTCCAAATTCATTAGTTACCAATGGCAATGAACTTACAACTTGGTGGTTCACATCATAAAAAGTAACTGCAACTGGATAGTTAGTTTTTAATTGATGATTTTTTCCATGAGTTGATTCTAAGACAATGGATTTGAAATAAACAGTTTGTCCAGGGCGGTAAATGGCTCGATCTGTAAAGATATGAGAAGTTACAGTTGTATAATTATTCTCATCAGACTTATACCTATAATAGCTATTGTTATTAAAGTAATGATCATTTCCATTGATGAATTCTATAAAGAAACTTTTGTTTTCAATCGTTTCATCATTTAAATTTAAAAATCCTTTATCATCTGTTTTATAAGACGCACCTTTTTTAATAACATAATCTCTCAATTTATAATCATAATTTTCATACCATATTTGTGCTGTTATGTTTTTCAAAGCTTCGCCAGTTTGACGATGTAAGGCATATATGTCGTAAGATCCATTATCTCTTTTTCTTTCTGTTGATGCAATATCTGATATGATGCAAGTGCTATAGGCAGTTATATTGTTGTCATATTTAAAATCTTCGGATAAAGAATTTAATATCACATAATAACCAAATGGCAATTCAGGTAATTTAATTTCCGTTAAATGGTTTTGGTAATCACCATCGTCAATAAAATCTTGTGAAAATGTTTTGACTTCAGGAAAGGTTTTGAATTTGTCAAACAATTCCTGGCCGTATTTTTTTCTGAATAATTCTCTTAGTTCTTGACTGGTTGTTTTTACGATTTTAAAATAGACTTTATTGATGTTTTGAGAACTTACCAAAGCTCTGAAAGGCTTGTTAGGCTCGTTAACTTCTTCAATGGTTAAATTAAATGCTTTTGTTTGAATGGTATGAATTAGATTTTTTGATTCTAAAGCGCCATAAGATTCTGGAAACTTAGCAATAGCAGCTTCGCATACTTCCTTAGCCGTTTTTTTATACCATTTATAGTTGTCTCCTTCTAATGGTTTGTAATTGGATGCTTTTTTAAAATACCAATTAGCAATGCGGTAATCAATTTCCGTAACTCTTTCGTTTCTTGGGAATTTGCTTTGAAGCGCTTTTAATGAATTAAAGTAAAACGTGTCTTTTTTAGTGTTCTGAGAATGATGATAGATATAATCTAAACGTAATAACTCGATGTCAATTAAGGCATTTGGATTGACATCATTTTTATGAAACACGGTTAAGTCTTTGATAATATTTAAGGCGTAATACTTAGTTTCTAAAGAGTCAGATGGATTTGTAAGGTTTAGATTTACAAAATCTACGTAAGGTTTTAAATAATCATCACTATTAACATTAAAACGATTAGCAGGTCTTGCAACATCTGGTTCAGTATTCATTAAAAAAGATAAAGCACGATGCGCTAAAAAATCATATAGCGTTGGTCTCAAAGCGCGACATTCGGGTGTGCCTAAAATAAGTATATCATCATAAATATCAATTTTAGTTCGTTTTAAACTATCGCTATTGGATAAAGAGGTTTTATAGTTTGTTATAACGGCATTGGTAATGGCTTTTAAATCCCAAGTTTCAATATCATCATTTTTAAAATTTACGGTAGTAGTTCTATTATAAAATTTCCAGCGGTTGTTTTGAAAGTATTGCCAAAAAGCATCAGCCAAAATACTTTGCAACACGGGTTTGATCGGATATTTTGCTTCATTGGCTTCGTCACGTAATTTAAGAATCGATTTCTCTAAAGAAAACTCTTCTTTAAATTGCTCAAATTTCATACGATGCAAAACGGCTTTTACAAATTGAGAAGCATTATTTTCAATTTTCGCTTTTTTGTATATCATCTGAACCACCGTTAATGCTGATGTTGTAAGGCTATTTCGTTCGCAACTATCTACCCTTTGCCAAAGTTTATCGTAGTTGTCAGTTGTTCCATTATTGATAGTGATGGCTGTATTTTTCATCAATACATTTGATAAAAAGCCAACAGCTAAAAAAGTAGAGGCTAAACTGATCAGAGTGATGGTAATGATTTTTTTAATAGTCATAATTGATTTTTTAGTTTAGATGAAAAAGAAAAGCAGATTCCATAAATTAATTAAATAAAAATAGTTGGCAGTCGGCACGAGGTAACAAACTATTTGTAATTGCTGTCATAACAAGCAAGGTCTATTCTTTTTTTGAGTAAATTCATTCTTAAAATTTTTGAAATAATTAAAAAACATTTTAAAATTATTTTTTATAAATAGCCTTTCAGCTTATAAACTTCATAACCAATTATTTCGTGAATGATTAACGTCAGTCTTTCCATAGCTTCAGCATCAGGAATAAAACAATGGTCAACATCAAACTTTCTTTCACCTGTAAATTTATTTGTGACAAAGGGTGTTAAATTTTTATAACCCGCTTTGTTGAAAATGGCTAATGAGCGTTTCATATGAAAAGAAGAAGTCACCAATAAAATAGAACCCTTAAATTTTATACTGTCCAAAATTTGCTTTGTAAAAATGGCGTTTTCATAAGTATTTTTCGATTTATTTTCTATCAAAATGGCGCTATCAGGCAACTGAATCGTTTCGAGGTAAGCTT
Source organism: Bacteroidota bacterium (assembly GCA_046345275.1). Taxonomy (GTDB): domain Bacteria; phylum Bacteroidota; class Bacteroidia; order B-17B0; family Aurantibacillaceae; genus UBA4416. Next base: position 3,565 of record JBKDJY010000045.1, on the reverse strand, counting down.
TGATATAAGTAGCTTCTCGATGGTTTGGAAAACTTATGCTACCAGAACCACCTGTAATTAATATTTTTCCAACCCTCCCTTTGTGATACATAGACAATGTTTGAAACAATCTATCGCCCGCACCTATAAAATCAAATCTATTTTGTCGCTGATCTATTCGACCCATTCCACCTAATACGATAGCTAAATCGTACTTGGTTTTTTTGATGTAAATGTCATCATCTTTATACTCCCAAGCACGAACCAATTCATCTACTAAAAAAGAATTTGATATGGCATAAGCAAAAATTAAAATAGAAAGTATCCATTTTTTATATGGCGTATGCCACAATTTTTTTAATAAAAAAAATAAGCCAATAAATAACCACGTGATTGGCGCAATGACAAATGCTAAAATTTTAGAAAGGAAAAAAAACATGAGCTAATTTAATAAAAAACTAGCTCGTGCTGATGTTAAATTATCATTATTGATAATAGGCAAAACTTTATTCAATAAGCATTTCATAAGGGATGCGGGCTTGAATGCCTTTTTTTATCAATACATTTTTAAGTTGTTTGATGTATATGTATTGCTCTCCTAAGTTTGTTTTCATTGTTCTTGTTTCGATTTCATCAGTGCCATTACTCAATAATTCTTCAATCGGATTTTTTTGTATGGGCAAATCAATTAATTTATAATTTGAAATTTTAGCCAATTTTGCAGCGGCAGCTATTGCATCATTAATGCCTCCAATTTCATCAACTAATTTAATTTTTAAAGCGTTCTCTCCGCTCCATACCCTGCCTTGACCAATACTATCTACGATGCTTTTAGAAATTTGTCGTCCTTCAGAAACTCTTGTTATAAAGACGTCATAAATATCTTCTACACTTTTTTGGATGTATTCAGATTCAAATGAAGATGCTCCTCTCAATATTGTACCAACGTCGCTGTGTTTATTTGTATTTACCGTATCTATTGTGATTCCTAATTTATCAGACAAAGCTTTTTGTACATTTGGTATAAGACCGAATACACCGATAGAACCCGTAATGGTATTTGGCTGTGCAAATATTTTAGAAGCTGCACAACTAATATAATAGCCACCACTTGCCGCAACATCTCCCATTGAAACGACGATTGGTTTTACAGTTTTGGCTAACAATACTTCTCTCCAAATCACATCACTTGCCAATGCGCTTCCTCCAGGAGAATTAACTCTTAACACAATGGCTTTAATGTTGGTATCTAGCCGAGCGTCTCTTAATGTTTTTGAAATAGTTTCACTGCCAATATATTCATCACTTCCTTTCCCACTCATAATCTCTCCAACAGCGTAAACAATTGCAATTTTATCTTTTGATAGTTTTAATTCGTTTGGAGACAAAGCATATTTATCAAAAGAAACAAAATTAATTTTATCGGACTCAGCAATTTTAATTTCTTTTTTTATTTCGTCAAAAACCTCATCTTCATATTTTAAGCCGTCAACTAATTTGTTTTGTAAGGCATCGTTGGGATTACGAATCAATAAATCATTTGCCATTTTGTTTAAATTTATCACAGATATTTTTCTGCTTTCGCTTATTCCTTCAAGCATATGATTCCACAAAGATGCTAAGTAAGTTTCTATTTGCGAACGGTTAGCTTCACTCATTTTGTCAAGCATAAAAGGCTCTATGGCACTTTTAAACTTTCCGTGTCTAAAAATTTGTACTTCAACTCCTAATTTTGCTAACATGTTTTTAAAGAACATGATTTGAGAACTTAGCCCTTTAAGTTCCAATGTGCCTTGTGAATTTAAAAATATTTTATTGGCTACACTTGCAATGTAATAGGCCTTTTGACTATATGTTTCAGAATACGCATAAATAAATTTGCCTGATGTTTTAAAATCAATTAACGCATTTCTAATTTCTTCTAAGGTAGCAAAACCAGCCCCTGGAGAATTAATTTCAAGGTAAATACCTTTGATGTTATTATCAGCTTTTGCTTTTTTAATATTCGATAAAATGGTATTTAAGCCAATAACTGGGGGAGGCAATAATGGCCCCAAATCTAATTTTCCAAAAGGATTTTCAACTGTTCTTTCTGCAATTGGTTGATTTAGATTTAATTTTAAAACTGAATTTTTTACTGAAACATAGTGCTTGGAATTTCCATCATCCACTAAACTTTTTATTGAAAAAATAGCAATAACAGTAATTACTAAGCCTGTTAAAAGTATGCCTAAGCATGAACCAAAAAATGCACCAAAAAAATTTTTCATAGAGTTTTTATTTAATATGAGATAAAATTACATTGCTTTATGTTAATTTCACACATAATTATTATGAATGTAGTTTTTTTATGTTTAGGCGGTAACATAGGTAATAGAGAAATTACGTTAAAAAAAGCTGTTTCGTTTATTAATTCGGAAATTGGTTTCGTAAAGACATTCTCTAAACTTTATGAAACAGAAGGCTGGGGTGTAAATAATCAAGACAAGTATTTAAACCAATGCATCATTCTAGAAACAAATTTATCGAGTGAGATGGTGCTAAAAAAAATACTGGATATTGAATTGAAATTAGGAAGAAATAGAAATATTTCAAGCACATACGAGCCACGAACCATTGATATTGATATTCTCTTCTATAATTCTGACATCATTAATTTCCCTCATTTAATAATCCCACATCCACGTTTGCATCTGCGTAAATTTGTTTTAATTCCTTTAAATGAAATAGCAAAAGAATTTACACATCCCATTTTAAATAAAACAATAGAAATGCTGCATCATGCGTGTGACGATCAATGCGAGGTTTTACTTTTTAAATAACAATCATGTATATATCAATTGAAGGAAACATAGGCGTAGGAAAAACAACCATTGCAAAAGCTTTGGCAAAAAAACTCAACGCTTATTTTTTAGCCGAGAATTTTGAAGACAATGACTTACTGCCTTTATTTTATCAAAATAAAAAAAAGTTTTCTTTCATTACGGAGTATTCTTTTTTAATCGATCGTTATGTGCAATTGTTTTCTTATTTCAAAAAAAATAAAAACAAATTAACGGTGAGCGATTTTCATTTTGATAAAAGCTTGTGTTTTGCTAAATCGAATCTTAGTAAAAAAGAATTTGTCCTTTTTAAAAAAAGCTTTAACGAAATTAGAGCGAACATTCCAGAGCCGGACTTGTTTGTTTATCTTGAAACAGAAACAAATTTATTAATCAAAAATATTCATAAAAGAGGTCGAGATTATGAAAGCGATATTCAAAATAAATACTTACAGAAAATAAATAATTCCTACAAAAAACATTTTTTATCCAAAAAAACAATGCCAAAAAATATACTAAAAATAGGCATCAAAGATTATAACAAAAAAACCGTCTCAATATGTTGTGATAAAATTATTCAAACTTTAAATTTTCAAAAATAAATCACTTCATTTATATTTACTGGAGTTTCCCCAAAAATAATTCAAACATTTCATAAAACCATGATTATGAGTGAAATAAATCACTTATAAAGTGTAAAAGCACGAAATAAAGATTCCCCATAAAAATAGATTCCATAGCTTAGAAGTCTTATCTTACCTAAA
>JBKDJY010000044.1:0-7158 GCA_046345275.1 Bacteroidota bacterium | reverse complement strand
AAATTATGAAAGAGAAAATTTTTGTCCTAGCTAAACGATTTTTTGCTATACCAGTATTCTTTTGCTATTCTATGGCTGATGGCATCTACAATTTACTCAAATCATCTAACGCACCTATTAATAAAAAATCAAAACCGCCCAATGAGTTCCAATTATTTTTTAACTTTGATTAGAATAATGGGAAAACTCCAGTAATTTATAATAAATCAATAGTAAATGCGATTTTTGTAAATAAAAATAAATTTATTTCAAATCAATGTCTTACAAAATATTAATCATAGAAGACGAAAAGACCTTAATGGAAACCATCACGCTAAATCTTCAATTAGAAAATTATGAAGTGTTTTCATTAAATACTGGCAAAGACGCCATTAATCAAATCATTAAAATTACGCCTGACTTAATTTTGCTTGATATCATGTTGCCTGAAAGCAATGGAATCGAAATTTATAAATCCTTGTTAAAAATAAATTTACAAATCCCAACCATATTTTTAACTGCGAAAAATAATATTAAAGAAAAAATTGAAGGTTTAAAATTAGGTGCAGCTGATTATATTACAAAGCCTTTTGATCTTGAAGAGTTGTTATTGCGAATCAATAACGTATTAAAACACAGCATCAAAAAAAAAGACAATCTATCTATTTACAAGTTCAATCATTGTGAAATAAACTTTTCAACTTACATTATTGTAAAATCAGATGGAACCAAAGAGACTCTCACAAAAAGAGAAATTGCCCTCCTAAAAATGCTTATTGAAAATAAAAATGCTGTTATTTCTAGAGATCAAATCATTGAAAAACTTTGGACCAAAGACGAAAACCCATCATCACGTACCATTGATAATTACATTCTTAACTTTAGAAAACTGTTTGAAATAAATCAAAAAAATCCAAGCTATTTTTTATCCATTAGAGGTGTTGGATACAAGTTTAATAGTTTAGATTAAATCACACTATATTTTCAATAACCAAAGCAGAGGCTCCGCCGCCGCCATTACAAATAGCAGCAGCACCATATTTTGCATTATTTTGTTTTAATACATTTATTAAAGTTACAACAATTCGTGCGCCCGATGCGCCTAAAGGGTGACCCAAAGAAACTGCTCCGCCATTAACATTTACTTTTGAAGCGTCCAAACCTAACAATTTTATATTCGCTAAACCAACAGTAGCGAATGCCTCATTTAACTCAAAATAATGGATGTCGTTTATTGTTAAACCTCCTTTTTTTAAGGCCTTCGGCAATGCGATTGAAGGGGATGTTGTAAATTTTTGAGGTGCTTGCTCAGCATCAGCATAAGAAATAATTTTTGCAAGAGGCTTTAATCCTAAGGAATCAGCTTTTTCTTTACTCATTAAAATTAATGCGGCTGCACCATCATTTATTGTAGATGAATTTGCCGCAGTAGCAGTTCCATCTTTAGAGAATACTGGTTTTAAAGAAGGAATTTTTTCAAAATTTACATTTTTGAATTCCTCGTCTTCAGAAAATAAAACAGTTCCTTTCTTAGTTATAATCTCAACAGGAATAATTTCGTTATTAAATTTTCCAGCTTTTGATGCATTTGCTGATCGTGTGTAGGATTCAATGGCAAAAGCATCTTGTTCTTCGCGGCTTATGTTATATTCTTTAGCGCATAAATCAGAACAATTACCCATGGCTGTATTTTCATATACATCTGTTAATCCATCTTTCACTAAACCGTCAATAACGGTTCCATTGCCAAATTTTGCGCCCCAACGGTTGTTTTCTAAATAAAAAGGCGCTTGGCTCATATTTTCCATTCCACCAGCAATAACAACGTCAGCATCACCTAATAAAATTGATTGGGCAGCTAAGGAAATTGATTTCATGCCACTCGCACAAACCTTGTTGACAGTAGTGCAACTAACTGCATCAGGTAACCCAGCGAATTTAGCTGCTTGACGCGCTGGCGCTTGTCCTAAATTTGCTTGAATAACCGATCCCATATATACTTCATTGACCAAAGCAGGATCTAATTTTAATTTATCTAATGCTCCTTTTATTGAGATAGAGCCAAGTTTGGTGGCCGAAATGCCTGCTAAAGATCCTCCAAAAGCACCCAATGGAGTTCTTACTGCTGAAACGATGTATACTTCTCTTGCCATAGAGGTTTTTTTTATTAATGACTTCAAATTTAAGATTAAGAATCAATTCTGCTAAATCAATCTTCAAAAAATCATTAACATTTTTGGAGATAATTAACGTTAATTCCAAAAATAAAAATATAAGCGGTAATTATTATGTATAACTAAATTATAACTTTGGTTTTTATTCATAATTAATGAAACCTTCTTATACATTTCTTATTATTTTATTTATTGTAATTGTTCTTGTAGAAGTATACTTTTTACAAGCTTTAAAAACGATTAGCTCAGATTACTCTCCAAATAAAAAAAATATATCTTATGGTTTGCATACGGCATTATCATTTCAATGATTATGCTTGCCAGCTTTGCTTCATTTTATCCGCCAACCCAATGGAATAATTTTTTCCGATTTGTTTTGGCAATATTTATGATCATTTTTATTTGTAAACTTATAGGCTCAACCTTTTTATTGATTGATGATATTGTTCGATTGATTAGATTGGTTGTTTTGAAATTTAAATCAGCAAGTCCTGAAATAACTGAACAAAACACCAATCAAATTAGTCGGTTAAAATTCTTTAGTTATTTAGCTTTAACTTTTTCAATTATTCCCGCTATTTCATTAATATATGGTATAATCAGAGGTGCATACAAATACAGGGTTCATCAAGTGAAAGTGAAGGCCCCTAATTTGCCTGACGCATTTAATGGATTTAAAATCGTACAGTTGTCAGATATACATTCAGGAAGTTTCATGAGTACCGAACCTTTAGTAAAAGCTTTTAATATTGTTTTAGATCAAAAACCAGATATTGTTTTTTTTACTGGAGACTTAGTTAATAACGAAAGTCTTGAAACCGAACCACATCTTGAAACTTTCAAAATGCTCAAAGCACCTTTTGGTGTATATTCTTGCTTGGGCAATCATGATTATGGTGATTACAAGCAGTGGGATAGTATCGAATCAAAAAAATTAAATCTTGATAAACTCAAAAATGTTCATGCAAATTCTGGATGGCGTTTATTAATGAATGAATATGTGTCCATAGAAAAAAATGGAGAAAAAATAGCTTTACTAGGAGTTGAGAACTGGGGTGGAAACATGAGATTTCCTAGATACGGGAAACTTGAGAATGCACATGCTGGAACTGAAAATTATCCTTTTAAAATATTATTATCACATGATCCTTCTCACTGGGATGTTCAAGTACTAAAGGACTCTAAATATAAAGACATTGATTTAACGCTCAGTGGACACACGCATGGCATGCAATTTGGAATTGAAATTCCTGGTTTAAAATGGAGCCCTGTTCAATATCTTTATAAAAATTGGGCTGGATTGTATAAACAAGATAATCAATATTTATATGTTAACAGAGGTTTGGGATTTTTGGGTTATCCAGGCCGATTGGGCATTTGGCCAGAGATTACCGTCATTGAATTGGTAAAAGCATAACTTTGTTTGATGAATCTGACTAAAAGATTATATGGTATCTGTTTAGCAAACAAAAGGAATCCCAAGGATTCCATCCAACAGAAATTTTTACTTTTTAATAGCCAACTATTTTAACATTAAAAAAGAAGAAACTTAATGCTACTTGAAAGTCTTTTTTAGCAAGGCTTTTGTGAAAGATCAAAATAAATTAAAAAATATATCAAATAGAAATGAAAATAATTATTATAGGCAGCACAGGAATGGTAGGGAAATTGGTTTTAGCAAAATGCCTAGCCTCTGACAAAGTAAATGAAGTAATTAGTTTTGTACGTAAGCCAACAGGAATAAAACACAACAAACTGAACGAAATATTAATTCAAAATTTTGAAGATTTCTCCCAGCAAGAAAATTCATTTAAAGACACTCATGCTGCCTTTTTCTGCATAGGAGTTTACACAGGGCAAGTTAATGACGAAATATTCAAAAAAATTACTGTGAATTATCCCGTTGAATTTGCAAAGACTTTAGAAAAGCAAAGTCCTCAAGCAACGATATGTTTGCTGAGTGGTGCAGGTGCTGACAGAAAAGAAAAAAGCAAAACAGCATTCGCCAGATACAAAGGAATGGCAGAAAATCAAATTTCAAATTTGAACTTAAAATTTTATAGTTTCAGGCCAGCGTATATCGTTTGGCAGCTACCAGTAGTTGGCGTTTGGAACACTCAACTGTCTATACCCACAAATGTTTATTTAAAGATACAAATGTTTGTTAGCAAAGCCAAACGAAAATAAAGGTCTGCGAAGCAGGTAATAAATGGCTTTGCGATGACCACGTCCGCGCCAATTACTGGTAGGTGCTGGCGTTTTTATTTTTATTATTCGTTTTTAGGATATTCTTTCTGTATTGCGTGTATGGTTTCTTTTCAGCATTTGTTTCAATTTCAACCTTCGACTTTTCGATCAGGTGCTTTGGCGCATCAATTTTATTTAGAAATGGTTGAATTCCAGTGATGGTTTGTTTGCTATCATAAACAGTCTTTCTTCGGCTGATTTTAAAATTGTCGTTGATTACTATATTTAATATTGCTTGAATTTTATCTCCAAAGTCTTGTTGTGCTGAAAAAGTTAAATCATCAACATACCTTGTAAAAGTTATTGAATTTGTTTTACAGAACTCATTAAGTTTATCGTCGGTCTTCATGAAAACTAAATTTGATATTCCTAAACTCGCTGGACTACCTTGTGGTAATTGATTATCCTTTGTAGTCAATTTAGTAAGCCAATGAGAAAAATGAGTAGAGTAACCTAAATCTAAAAACGTTTGATAAACTACTTCCATGTTTATGTTTGGATAAAACTCCTGTAAGTCAGTTTCAAAAAGATATTTATTCCCTTGGTGAGCTTTTGCATTAGTAATATTGCTTCTTTTTTTTACGCCACCATGTACGCTACTCGGAAGTTTGACTTTGTCAATGATATTTATTTTAATTCTTTTTTGAACAAGTTTTAACAGGACTGATGGGTTTCTAAAAGTCCTTTTCTTAACAGTCCCGTCCAAATAGGTTTTTGGTCTATTTTGCTTGTCGGTTTTAACTTCCGACCACACATTGTAATTTTTGTCAATGCTTTCTAAAAGCGTTCTAATCTCACTACGCTTTAATCCAAGAACAAAACAAAGCTTACTGAATTCTTTCTTTTTGAATAACTCATTTTTAGACTGCGAAGAATTCATTCACTAATGAGTTTACTGATGGACTGACAATTTTAAAAGCATTTCTTTTATTTGGTCTAACATCATCTTCAGTCATTGATAAAAAGAACAATATAGGGAGAGGAACGTTTAATCCTTCACTAATTGATTTTAATGTTGAGAGATTGGGTTCTTTTAAATTACTTTCTATTTGTGAAAGGTATGTTTGAGTAATACCAATAGAAAGAGCAAACTCTGCCTGAGTTAGCCCTTTTTGCTTTCTGATATTTTTTATTTGGTTTCCTAAGTCCATAATTTTGAATTGAAAAAATTTAAGAAGTGCTCGGATTTTACTCAGTCATCTTAGAAACGTCAATTTTAGTCTTGTGTGAAGAATTTTACTAACAGCTCAACGGATTTTGCAATTTCATCTTGAATTTGCTTGTTCGTTTTACCTTTTTTTCTTCTCAAGAATTGAAGTCTTTCTAATGCTTCATTCAAGACGGTTAAGTCTTGTTCCGAAAGAGAACACTGGCTTTTTGTGATAGATGCAATACTTTGTATTGCATTATCAATGATTTGATTTTGTTTTAATCTACTCATCTTATTAATTGTTTTTGTTAAAGACAACACCATTATTGTCCTGCATAACTGCAATAATGGCAAGATGAATAGTTTAGGCGTCTAATTCCTAAGTGCGTAGACAATGTTCTCGTACACTTTCTTAAAATTCCTGCATATTAAAAATAATAGCATAATAACAAATTAAATAAATCTTATCCTATTAGTCTGTATTAATACAGTTGTTAGGGGGATTTGTCTGTTGTTAGTTTACCTGTTAAGGTTGTCCTTGCGGACGTCAATGGAACTCCACTTAGAAATTTAGACATCAAATCAACTTTTCAAAGAACTAATCTGTTACAAGTATACAACTAATTTTTGAAAGTACCAAATAAATATTACTGGTAGTTAATAAATATTTACTCTATAGTGTCATGGAGCGTTAAAAGGTAAGTTAAAAGAGTAGTTTCTTACCAGAGATCTGGTCGTGTCGGTCACGCTTGCACCTAACTATCCTGTTGAACCAAGAATTGAACCAAATGTTGGCTATAAAATTTTTAAAGCTTTATATCCCATTATAAAAGTTTTTGGAAAAAAGTATAGCATTAAATCAACAGAGTTAGCAAATTCAATGTTCTACGTTGGGCTAAACGGTTCGGACAAACAAATTTTAGAAAATGAAGATATTTTAAAATATAGCTGAAAAAGATAATAAGCAAAACAATTTAAGAATAGACCATGAAACAAACAATATTAGGAGCTGGTAGTGCAATAGGCATTGAATTAGCAAAAGCTTTAACAACGTACACAAATGATATCAGGCTAGTAGGCCGTCATCCAAAGAAAATAAATTTAAATGATGAACTGTTTACCGCAGACTTAAACAATCGTTAAGTTAGCACTAATTGCCGCAGGTGGAATTTAGACAAAGAAATTTAGATGGGCAATATTGAAATCAAACGAGTTTTTTAAATGATATAAATCAACTTCAAGAAATTGCAAGACAGACTTTCTATGAAACATTTTCTGAGCAAAATACCACAGAAGACGTGCAAAATTACTTGAAGAATAATTTAAGCAGTGACAAGTTAATGCAAGAGTTAGAAGATATAAATTCGGAATTTTATTTTTCAATTTGTGACAATAAAGTAATTGGTTACTTGAAAATTAATTATGGACAAGCACAAACAGAACTCAAAGACCAGAAATCAGTTGAAATTGCTTTTCTCCAACCATCCCCACTAATTTCTTGTTGTACTATTAATTTAATAATGCGTCTCAATGCAACGCGTACACTATCGTTAAGCAAATTAAGGTCGGTAGGAAAGTGCACATTCGTTTCAACCACAAAGCTATCAG
>JBKDJY010000043.1:0-27338 GCA_046345275.1 Bacteroidota bacterium | reverse complement strand
GATAAAAGTTTGAATGTCTTTTTTTTCAACTCTTCATTTAAGATGGTTGAATTACCATACAAATTCGTTCATTCATTAAGTTTTAATTTGAGTATCATTCTCTTTTTTTTTAGAAATAAAAATAAAGTTGATAAAGTATGCAAGTTGAAATCATATTAAATCACCTTGTAGCATTCTGTTTTAATTGATTCAAAATATTTATTACTTGAGGAATCAATGCTTCAGAATGGTCATTTAAAATAATGTAATTTGCAAGCGATTGTTTTTTCTCATCCGTCCATTGTAAACTCATTCTTTTTTCAATTTCAATTTTTGAAATACCATTTCTTTTCATCACCCTATCAATTTTTTCTTCAAGTGGTGCAACAACTAAAATGATGTGTTTAAAATTTTGATATAAATTGGTTTCGAAAATAAGTGCGCTTTCCTTTATAATGATGGATTGAGGATCTTGCCGTGTTACAAAATTATCGAAATCTAAAACGAGTGCGGGATGAATAATGGCGTTTAATTTTTCTAATTTAATTTTATCTTTAAAAACGATGTCAGAAATAAAAGTGGTGTTTAATTGATGATTGGGCAAATAAGCATTTTGTCCGAGTAAATTTATGACTTGTTTTTTGACAGCATCATCATGATAGAGTGCTTTGGCTTTTTCATCAGAATCGTAAATCACGCAACCCATTACTTCGAATATTTTTGAAACAATAGATTTGCCGCTGCCAATTCCTCCGGTTAGAGCAATAATCATTATTTGTAAATTAAATATGAAAGAGTTGGGGGTTCAATTTTAAGGACTTTTACTTCTGAAGGCTTAACAATTAGCTCAACAGATATGGCTTTTTGTTTTTCTTTAATTTGACGATAATTTACAATTGCCTTAAAAGAATTAGGAGTGATAAGATCATAATCTTGCATTGACACTAAATATGTTACAGTGACGTAATTAGGTAACAATTTTATTTCTTTACGATGAGGGCTATTTAAAATAGACACTGGCAATTTAATGGAAGTTTCCGTTAGCCTATCAACATTAAAGTTTACCTGAACTTCCTTTAGATTATAGTATGTATTTGGGTTCGATTTAAGTAATAAAACAGTTGAACTATAATTTCTGTATACGTCTTTTAAATTTATTACAGATGTATTAATGCTGTCCATTTTTGAAATTGCAGCACTATCTCCAGAAACTGAAATGTAAGATGGACTAATTCGGTATTTTGAAGTGACACAATATCCTTTTCTCATCTCTGTTTTAATATTTAGTTTAACTGGAAGATTACGAACAAAAGCATCTGATTGGCTAAAGAACAAGGTATCTGGTCTTATTTTCAAAATTTCAACATCAAAATTTATATTATTCTTAAAATTAAAATTGCCATTACTAATTGAATAAGCTTGAGATTTTGCGTTTGTTTTAAGTGTATTAAAGTCAATTGACAATTCAGAATTATTATTATTGAAAATAATAAACAATAATTTTAATCCACTTGTTTTAATATCAATATCCAATTTTTCTGGTAGTTCGCCAACAATTAATTTATTGCTTGGCAGATTACTAAATCTTACGGGTATATGCAATTGATATTCATAGTTTAAATTAAGCACATAAACTATCCATAAGATTGAAGAAATGAGCAAGCAAATAAAAAAAGTAAAAATTTTTTTACTAAAAAGTTGCCTTTGAACGATTAAATTTTTGTGGGAGGTTGTTGTCGTCATCCAGTTAATTTTAAAACAACCTGCTTATTTTATTTTTTTAAACGGTTTGATTTAGTGTTGATGTTGCATCCTGAGACACTGCGTTTTTTGAAATTTTTATTTTTGAACCATCTTCAACTGCAATAATAATAGTGGCATCATCATTCAATTTATGAATGGTACCATAAATACCTCCGATGGTTAAAATTTTATCTCCAACTTTTAAAGCTTCAATATATTTTTTAGTGTCTTTGGCTTTTTTCATTTGTGGACGAATCATGAAAAAATAAAATACCACTACGATTAATACCAAAGGTACTATTTGTGCAATTGGACTTTGATTTGGGCCACCTCCTAATAAAATTACTAAATTGTTCATGTCTTGTTTTTGTTTATGGATTAGTTTGTTTTTTATTTTTTAACTTGTATTTTAATTTATTGTGCAGTTGGCAAATCAGCACTAGGGTTAGCACTTACGGGCACAACAATATCTGCCTTGATATAAATAATTTTGGTACTTGGCTCACAGTTAGTTACTATCGTTACCGATTTTTCAACTAAACCAGATTTTCCTTCACTGCTAAAAACAACATTTATTTTTTCTTCTTCACCTGGCAAAATTGGTTTTTTAGGATATTCTGGTACAGTGCAACCGCAGCTACCGCTTGCTGAAGAGATGATTAAACTGCCAGCGCCTGTGTTTTTAAATTTAAAGCTGTACGATACTTTTTCTCCTTGCGTAATTCTTCCAAAATCATGCGTTTCTTCTTCAAATTTTATTTCAGGTAATTTCCCATCATTTTTACCCTCTGCTGAATTTGTGTTCTGTATATCATTTGTAGAAACTCCATTGTTTTCATTTTGATTGCATGACAGAATTAAAAGTAAACTGGAACAAAAAAGAAGTGATTTAAATAAAGTCATTTTTATAAATCTATTTTTGATTAGAGCGCCTCAAATTTAAGACTTTATTTATATATTTTAAATCTAATTGCAAACATCTTAAAATGAGATCCTAATGAAATGAAACTAATTCTTTAATCTGTTCCACGGCCTCAATGAGTTTTTGTGATTCAATAAAATTAAGTGTTTGTTGACCATCCGATAAAGCCTCCTCTGGCTTTTCATGAATTTCATAGATAACACCATCAGCTCCAGAAATTAAAGATGCTAAAGCTAATTTTGAAACATATTCTCTAATACCTATTCCATGCGATGGATCTGCTATAACGGGTAAATGAGATTTATCTTTTAATATTTGTATGGCATTTATATCAAAGGTATTTCTATACATGGTTTCAAAAGTTCTTATTCCTCTTTCGCAAAGTAATAATTTTTCATTGCCCTTGCTAAAGATGTATTCTGCTGAGTTTAACAATTCTTCAATGGTTCCGCTAATACCTCTTTTCAATAAAACGGGTTTATCAATTTCACCCAATGCATCTAATAAATTATAGTTTTGTGAATTACGCGCTCCTACCTGAAAAATATCTGTGTATTTAATCATGTCATCAATTTGAGAAACTTGCATCACTTCAGTTATAATTTTAATGTTATGCGGCTTGCATTGTTCATACATCATTTTTAAACCATCAATCCCCAATCCTCTAAATGCGTATGGCGAACTGCGTGGTTTATAAACGCCACCCCTCATTATTTTGATTTTATTTTTTATAAGATGCTCAACAATTTTTGATACTTGCTCTTCACCTTCAATGGAGCATGGTCCAGCCATCATTGTTGGGATTCCATTTCCAATAATGACGTCATCGCCCAAATCAATTTTAGTGTTTTCTGTTTTCCATTTACTACTTACCAATTTGTAATTATCAGATACACGGTGAATGTCTCTTACGCCGCTTAGTTGGCCAATTGTTCTAATATCAATATCTGCTTTTCCAATGCATACTAAGTAAGTATCAAACTGAGTGTTAACAGGAGTAATGGAATATTTTTTTGCTTCTAGGGTTTTAGTAATATTCTCTAGTTCAGTCTTCGTAATATTTTTATGTAATTGAATAATCATGATTTTTTATCTTTTATTTTATTTTCTCTATTTATACTAGCTCTTTTGATTGTTTAATATTTGATATGAATTCAGGAATATCTTTCTCTAAATTTTTTGATGAACCAATGAGTTTAACAAACGATGATCCAATGATTGCTCCTTTAGCATATTGACAAGCTTCTTTGAATTCAGCATGGCCTTTAATTCCAAACCCGATGAGAAGAGGATTTTTTAATGTTAGTTTTTTAATCACCTTTAAAGAATCTTTTAAATTAAATCCACCTGCTTTATAATTACCAGTTGTGGAGTTAGAAGATACTAAATATAAAAACCCAGAACTGCTCCCATCAATTGTGTGTATTCGTTCTATTGATGTTTCTGGCGTGATGATATGAACCACTTTGATATGATATTTTAAAGCTAGTGGTTGATGAATTTTTTCATATTCTGTTAGTGGCATATCTGGCAGAATAACGCCATCAATACCAATTTCATGGCAAGCTTTGTAAAACTTTTCTTCACCAAATCTCATAACAGAGTTAATATAACCCATTAACAAAAAGGGTAATTGGGTATAAGTTCTCAAGGTTTTTAGTTGATCAAAAATGTGATGTAAGGTCATTCCATTTTCTAGGGCAACCATGCTACTTTCTTGTATAATTGGCCCATCGGCCAATGGGTCAGAAAACGGAATGCCAATTTCAATTAAATCAACATCTGTGGTGTTTAAAATTTTAATAATTTTTGGTGTATCTGATAGAGTAGGATAACCAGCCGTTAAAAAAATTGACAAAATATTTTCTTGTTTGTTTGCGAATAATTGATCGATTCTATTTTCCATCTTGATCTAAATTTAAATAATTGATAAAAGTCGTTAAGTCTTTATCTCCTCTTCCTGATAAATTGATAACGACAACATCTTTTGGTTTTAATGATATTTTATTAAGCACTGCCAGCGCATGAGCACTTTCTAATGCAGGAATGATACCTTCTTTTTGTGTTAAATTTACGACTGCTTCCATCGCTTCATCATCAGTTATGTTTAAATATTTTGCGCGTTTTACATCATGTAAAAATGAATGAATTGGCCCAATACCTGGATAATCTAATCCAGCGGAAATGCTATAAGGTTCAATAATTTGGCCATCTTCGTTTTGCATTAAATACGTTTTACTTGCATGAATGATGCCTGGTGTACCAACGCTTAAAGTAGCAGCAGTATGTCCGGTATCAATGCCTTTTCCTGAAGCTTCTACTCCAATTAATTGAACATCTTCATGATCTAGATAATGATAAAAAGCTCCTGCAGCATTACTACCACCACCAACACAAGCAATAACATAATCAGGGTTTTCTTTTCCAATGCTTTCAAATAATTGGCTTTTTATTTCTTTGCTAATAACAGATTGAAAACGTGCTACCATATCAGGGTAGGGATGCGGCCCAACCACAGATCCAATGATGTAATGCGTATGTTCAGTATTGTTTATCCAATCTCTAATGGCTTCATTGGTAGCGTCTTTTAAGGTTTTACTTCCAGAGGTAGCAGGCACCACCTTTGCTCCTAGCAATTTCATTCGGGCAACATTGGGTGCCTGACGTTTAATATCAACTTCACCCATATATACAATGCACTCAAGTCCCATCAAAGCACAAGCTGTTGCAGTAGCTACACCGTGTTGTCCAGCGCCTGTTTCTGCTATAATTCTTTTTTTACCCAATCGTTTTGCAATTAATATTTGACCAAGTGCATTATTAATTTTATGAGCACCAGTATGATTTAAATCTTCACGTTTCAAATAAATATTTGAATTAAATTGTTTAGATATATTTTTTGCTAAGTATAAAGGTGTTGGCCTTCCCACATAATTTTTTAGTAATTCATCAAATTCTTTTTTAAATAAATGATCTTCCATAATTTGCAGGTATTTGTTTTTCAACTCTTCCACATTTTTAAATAAAATTTCAGGAATATATGCTCCGCCATATTCGCCATAGTAACCTTCTTTGTTTACGCTATATTTACTTGTTATCATTTGTATTGAGTTTTGAAATGAATTGTTTTATTTTTGAAATATTTTTTAATCCAGGTGAAATTTCAAATTTAGAATTGATATCAACAGCTGCTAATTTTGGTAACTTTAATTTATTTATTTCCTCTGCGTAATTTTCATCAATTCCTCCGCTTAAAAAAAACGGAATATCGTATGGGTAATGTTTTAAAATTTGCCAATTAAATGTTTGCCCACTACCGCCAAAATTTTCTGTTGCTGTATCAAACAAAAAATAATCAACAAAAGGAATGTAAGGTTCTACTGATTTAAAATTAAAATCAGTTTTTATTTGAAAGGCTTTAATGATTTTTGCATGGTACGAAATGTCTAAACAGTCTTCTGGCGTTTCGTTTCCGTGTAATTGAATGAAATTTAATTTATAATTTAAAATTTGTTCAATAATTAATTCTTTGTTTTCGTTTACAAATACACCTACTTTTTTTATTGTTTGCGGAATTTTTTCAATCAATTCTTTTTTAAATATTTCATCAATAAATCGAGGAGATTTTTTATAAAAAATCATACCCATATAATCGATTGGTAAATCAATAAGTTCTTCAATATTTGATGGGTATTTTAATCCGCAAACTTTTATTTTCATTTTCTTAAATTGTATTCATAACAATTTTAATTATTGAGTTTTATTTAATTCTTTTATAAATTCTTTACAAGCTAAATGTGGGTGAGGCTGCTTCATAAAATGGCTTCCAATTAAAAAGCCTTGGTAACCATGTGTTTTTAGCTTATGAATGACTTCTATATTTTCAATTCCACTTTCTGAAATTTTAACCATATTTTTTGGTAACAATTCGCTCATGATGATGGATTGATTCACATCTATTTTCATGGTATTCAAATCTCGATTGTTTATTCCTACAACATCCACTTTTTCATATAGTTTAGGAATTTCGTCAGCTGCGTGTAATTCCAAAAGCACTTCTAATCCAAAATCATGAGATTTATCAGTTAAATTGATAATTTCTTCTTTAGTTAACACTGCCGCAATTAACAAAATAGCATCAGCACCAATGGATTTGGATTCAAAAAGCTGATATTCATTAATAATAAAATCTTTGCGAAGAATAGGACAAAAATTATATTTTCTTGCTGTTGTTAAATCCTCTGACGTACCACCAAAAAATGTTTGATCTGTTAAGATTGATAATGCGCTTGCTCCAGCTTGCATATAACCAATAGATGTTTTTTCAACGCTTAAGTATTTATTTATCACGCCTGCAGAAGGCGATTTTTTTTTGAATTCTGCAATGATTCCGTTTTTGTCAGTACGTTTTAAATACGATGATAAAGAAACCGTTTTCGAATTAAAATAAATTGTTTTTTTTAATAATTCTATTGGGTATAATGCTTCTCGTTCTTTTACCTCAATGCGTTTGTGCTCAATTATTTTGCTCAGTGTGTTCATCTTAGTTTGCTATTAAGTTTTTAAATAAGGTGTATGTTTTTTTTGATTCAATATTTTCTTTACATATTTCTATGCAATCTTCTAATGTTTTTTTTGTATCATAAGCATTCATGGCGAGGGCGCTGTTTGCAATGACTACATTTTTTTGAGCTTGCGTGCATTTATTTTGTAAAACATTTAAAAAAATGATGCCGTTTTCTTGTATTGTATTTCCACCAAAAATGGATTCTTGTGATAATGTATTAAAACCAAATGTGTCAGGTTCTATTAATTTTTCTGAAACAGAAGAAATATATTTACATGATGATGTTAAACTGACTTCGTCATAGCCATCTAAAGAATGGACTAAGCAAAATTTATCATCATTCTTCTGCAAAATGTATTTATAAATTCTAGCTATTTCTAGCCCAAACACGCCTATATATCTAAAATCAATATTGGCGGGGTTTACCAATGGCCCTAGCATATTAAAAAAAGTTTTTACACCCAATTCTTTTCGCTGAACAGCAACTGCTTTCAGTGCTGGATGAAAAAGTGGTGCATGCATAAAACAAATATTATGCTCATTTAATTCACGATTCAAATCTTCTGAATTTGATTTGAATTGATAACCTAAGTGTTTTAAAATATCGGAAGAACCAGAAACAGATGATGAACCATAGTTGCCATGTTTTGCGACTGGCACACCAGATGTTGCTAAAACTAAAGCAGAAAGTGTTGAAATATTAAACGTGTTTTTCTCATCGCCACCAGTGCCACAAACATCAATGGCTTTTTTATCAAGTTTTACTGGAACGCAAACATCAAGTAATGATTTTCTGAAACCAATTAATTCGTTAACTGTAATTGGTCTCGCTATATAGAAAGTCATGATGGCTGATATTTGTGTAGCATTTAAATCGTTATTAAGTATATTTTGAAACAATTGATACGCTTCTTTTTCTGAAAGATTATAACCATGACATAATTTTTTGAATGATGTTTGCATTTTTTTAAATTTAATTATTTAATATTAAATGAGTTGTTTAACTTCAAATTACTAACTAAGCCAATTCTTTAACATCGTTTCACCATATTCAGAAAGAATAGATTCGGGATGAAATTGTACACCACGAACATCTAAGGTTTGATGTTTTATTGACATGATATTTCCTTCATCGTCAATTGAAGTAATAATTAAATCATTTGGTAAATTATTGCTGTTTACAACCCAAGAGTGATACCTTCCAACTGTGAATGTTTTCGGACAATTGTCAAAGAGCTTATCATCTCCAATGATTTTAATTTTAGTTGCAACACCATGAAAAACAGTATCTAAATTTTTAAGACTCCCGCCAAATGCTTCTCCTATGGCTTGTAAACCAAGACATACTCCAAAAATGCTTTTTTTGTGGCCGTATTTTTTAATTAATTCTGGCATGATGCCTGCATCTTTTGGTAAACCTGGGCCAGGAGACAAAATAATTTTATCATAATTTTCAACATCATCAATTGAAATTTTATCATTTCTGATGACATCAATGTGAATATCACTTACCTTTTCAATTAAATGAACTAAGTTGTAAGTAAAACTGTCGTAGTTATCAAGTAGTAATAATTTCATATTTCTAAATTATTTGTTTTTTTTATAATGAAGATGTCGTAATGTTATTAAATATTTCTGCTTGCTTGATGGCTTTTTTTAAGGCAGATACTTTATTATTTATTTCGTTTAATTCACTTTCTTCATTTGATGATATCACAATGCCTGCACCAGCTTGATAATAAAGGGTATTATCTTTACTTAAAAATGTACGAATCATAATGGCATGATTTAATTGATTATCATGGCTTATAAATCCAATGCAACCACCGTAAAATTCACGTGCTTGGTTTTCATATTTTTCAATTAATTGCAAAGCTCTGTGTTTTGGCGCACCAGATAATGTCCCTGCTGGAAATGTACCTAATAATATTTCAAATGGATCATATATCTCTTTAGTTGTTCCTATAACTTTACTGACTAAATGAATCACATGAGAATAAAATTGGGTTTGTTTTGAAATTTTTAATTCAACATTTTTACAATATTTACTTAAATCATTTCTAGCAAGATCAACCAACATGTTATGTTCCGAAACCTCTTTTGGGTCATTTAATAGTTCCTTTGCTTTGATTAAATCGTGTTCATCATTTCCCGTTCTTTTGTAGGTTCCTGCGATTGGATGAATTTCAGCAATATTATTTTGAACGATTATTTGTGCCTCAGGCGACGATCCAAACAGTTTAAAATCTCCTAAATCAAAATAAAATAGATAAGGAGAAGGGTTTATGTTTTTTAACGCGCGGTATACATTAAAGTCATCCCCTTTAAATTGCTGAGAAAAACGCCTAGACAAAACGATTTGAAAAACGTCTCCAAGTTGACAGTGTTCTTTAGCTTTTGTAACTAAGTTTTTGTAATCATCATCAGTAAAGTTTGTTTGGGTATGATTGATTGTTGAGAAATCAAATTCACTAAAACTATTGATTTTAATTTTTTCTAACACGTCTTCTAATTGTTGTTTTGAAGAATCTTCATCATAATGATGACTGATGACATGAAGGTTATTGGTACTGTGGTTAAATACTAAAATAATTCCATACACGTGGTAAATCATTTCCGGGATATCTAATTTTTTATGACTACTGTTTAATTCAACATCCTCAGCATATTGAATGATATCAAAAGAAGAATAACCAAATAAACCTGCATAGCAAAAAGGTAAGTCTTGTTTGGTATAACTGAAATTTGATTTAAAGCTCATAAAATGATTTAACAAAACGCTTTTATCAAATGAAATCTTTGTTTTTTGAATTTCACCTTTGATAATTGTTTGTATCGTATTATTTTTTAAACTGATTGATGCTAAAGGATTAAGACAGATGTAAGAGTAATGACCATCCTTGCTATTGTAATCCGAACTTTCTAATAACAAAGGGTTTTGGTATAAATCTCTCAGCGTAAGGTACAAAGCAACTGGCGTTTTAGTATCTGCGAGTATTTTGGTAATTTCTGTGTGTATTTTCATCATTTAATATTTACTAATTTGTTAAAAATATAAAAGCCCACTGTTTTATGAACAGCGGGCTCTATAAATGCCTTATAAGTATAAAATAAACTTAGCTATTCATTTGTTTAAATGAATGCCACCAAAATTTATTTTCAAAAATATTTTTCATTTTCGAGGCAAATATAGTGCGAGTTTTTTAATTTCCAAATTTTATGTAAAAAAATTAACGGCTTTTACTCATTGTCGAAACATATGTTTCCCTTTATAGATTTTTAAATTCAAAAGTTCATCATTTTTTTATATTACTTTCGTTGTTAATAATACATAAAAAAATGAATACCTTTTTTGGAATCATCCAAAATAACCTTGCCATTTTAAACGAAGAAGAATCTTTACATTGTGTAAAAGTATTGCGCCATCAAGTTGGTGACACGATCCAAGTAATAGATGGAAAAGGCACAATTGCCATTGGTAAAATAGAAGCAGCTCATGCCAAACAATGCGCAGTAAGTTTAACGCACAAAGAAGTCATGAAAAAGCCGCGTGACTATTATTTGCATATAGCGATTGCTCCAACCAAAAACATGGATAGAATAGAATGGTTTGCCGAAAAAGCCACTGAAATTGGTATTGATGAAATTTCGTTCTTAAAATGTAAAAATTCAGAACGAACGGTTGTGAAAACTGATCGAATTATTAAAGTTGTAGAAAGTGCTTTAAAACAGAGCCAGCAAGCTTTTCTTCCAAAAATTAATGAAGTTATTATTTACAAAGAGTTTATTAAAAAAGACACTTATGATGTCAAACTCATTGCTCATTGCGAAAAAAAAGAAAAATTACAGTTGAAACATTTTATCAATCAAAATAAATCATATACCATATTGATAGGACCTGAGGGAGATTTTACTTCGCAAGAAATTAAAGAAGCTTTGGATTTGAATTACAATCCGATTAGTTTAGGAATTAGCAGATTGAGAACAGAAACGGCTGGTTTATTTGTAACCAACGCATTAGCTTACCAAAATACAGCACAATAAAAAATAACCAATACCGTATGAGTTTAAAATAATGAGTGATGGAAAAAATTAATATCCTTTGGGCCGACGACGAAATAGATTTGCTTAAACCCCACATTTTGTTTTTAAATAATAAAGGCTACGACATCATTACCGCTCTGAGTGGAGACGAAGCGGTTGATATCGTCAAAGATAATAACACAATATCTGCAGTTTTATTAGATGAAAATATGCCTGGTATTTCAGGTCTAGAGGCTTTAGCAAAAATAAAGCAGTTAAACTCTGATTTGCCAGTAATAATGATTACTAAAAGTGAAGAAGAATCTATCATGGAAGATGCGATAGGAAGTAAAATAGCTGACTATCTCATTAAGCCTGTTAACCCAAATCAGATTTTACTTTCCCTTAAAAAAGCTTTAGATAACAAACGCTTGGTTTCTGAAAAGACTAATACGGAATACCGTAAAGAATTTGGAAACATTGGAACGAAATTATCTGATAATTTAAATTGGAAAGAATGGCAAGATGTTTATAAAAAAATTGTTTATTGGGAACTGGAAATAGACCAGAACCAAGATAAAGGAATGCTTGAAGTTTTAAAAATGCAAAAGCAAGAAGCAAACCAACAGTTTTTTAAATTTATTGAAAAGAACTACATTAATTGGTTGAATGGCAAAGATACTAATGCACCTGTGATGAGTCATACGTTATTAAAAAATAAATTTTTTGAAAATTTAGATTCGAATACGTGTACATTTTTAGTGGTGATAGATAACTTAAGATATGATCAATGGAAAATGATTCAGCCGACCGTTCAAGAATATTTTAAAATAGACAATGAAGAATTATTTTTCAGTATTTTACCTTCAGCAACCCAATATGCCCGAAATGCTCTATTTTCTGGTCTTTTGCCAAGTGAAATGGAAAAACGTCATCCACATTGGTGGAAGAATGATGAAGATGATGGAGGAAAAAATATGCACGAGGAAGATTTTTTAAATGCGCAATTAAAACGTTTTAGAAAAGATGTAAAAATGAGTTATAATAAAATAACAAATTTTGCAGCTGGAAAAAAATTATCAGAAAATATGAGTAATTTATTAAATAACAAACTCAACGTGATTGTCTATAATTTTGTTGATATGCTGAGTCATGCCCGAACTGAACTGGAAATGATTAGAGAATTGGCAGATGATGAACCAGCTTATAGAAGTCTTACTTTATCTTGGTTTGAACATTCTCCTTTGTTAGAAATGATAAAGTTTATTGCCTCTAAAAACGCAAAACTAGTTATCACGACTGATCATGGAACTGTTCATGTAAAAGAGCCTTCAAAAGTAATCGGAGACAAAACTGTTAATTCAAATTTACGATACAAACAAGGAAAATCATTAAATTATAATCCAAAAGAAGTGTTTGTCGTTAAAAATCCTGAAGATGCTTTTTTACCAAAACAAAATGTGAGTTCAAGTTATATTTTTGCGAGAGAAGATAAATATTTCATTTATAACAATAATTACAATCAGTACGTAAATTACTATAAAAACACTTTTCAGCATGGCGGAATTAGTTTAGAAGAAATGATTATTCCATATATAACATTAAGCGCAAAGTGATTTTTTTGTTTTCTAGAATTAGGATATCCAATGTCCAGGTTAATGTCGAGTAATTTAATAAGTGAACATTGAACCTTAGTAAAAAAGATATCCCTGATGACTATGTGTATTTCAAAAATTCAAGTAATACAACAATTCTAAATTAAGGAATAGGATTTTTTTTAATGTTTATTTTGGTTTAATACATCTTAATTAAAACAATACTTCATTTTTTTATTTGCTTAAATCGTTTTGTAATTATAAAAATATAGCGACTAAGAACCGAAAATTTTATAAATGTTTATCACTAATTCTCTTATCTTTGTTAACCTAAAATAAAAACCCATGTTGTAAATGGGCGATAACAAATTATGATTAAAATTACCTTACCAGATGGTTCAATTCGTGAGTACGAAAAAGGAACTACAGCAATGCAAGTTGCAACAAGCATTAGCCAAGGATTAGCCCGCAATGTGTTGGCAGCAAAGTTAAACAATACAGTTGTAGATGCAAATTCTGCAATTAATGAAAATAGCACCCTGAGTTTATTAACGTGGAATGATGATGATGGAAAAAATACCCTTTGGCATTCATCAGCACATTTATTAGCGGAAGCTCTGGAAGCACTATTCCCTAAAGTAAAATTTTGGGTTGGCCCCCCTTTAGAAGCTGGTTTTTATTATGATGTTGATTTAAATGGTCAAGTACTAACGCCAGCCGATTTCGAAAAAATAGAATCAAAGATGTTAGAATTAGCGCGTTTAAATAGTGTATTTATTCGTAAAGAAATTAGTAAAGCGGACGCCATTAAATATTTTACCGAGAAAGATGATTTGTATAAATTAGATTTATTAGAAAGATTAGAAGACGGAAACATCAGTTTATATACTCAAGGTAATTTTACTGATTTGTGCCGTGGGCCACATATTCCTGATACTGGATTTATTAAGGCTGTGAAAGTTTTAAGTATTGCAGGTGCTTACTGGAAAGGTGACGAAAAAAATAAAATGCTAACCCGTATTTATGGAATTGCATTTCCAAAAGATAAAGAATTAAAAGATTATTTGGCATTATTGGAAGAAGCAAAAAAACGCGATCATCGCAAATTGGGGAAGGAATTAGAGCTATTTACTTTTTCCGAAAAAGTTGGTGCTGGACTTCCTCTTTGGCTTCCAAAAGGAGCAATGTTGCGTGAACGTCTCATTCAGTTTATGCAAAAGGCACAGTTGAAGGCAGGCTATTTACCTGTAGTTACACCCCATATTGGACAAAAAGAATTGTACGTTTGCTCAGGTCATTACGAAAAATATGGAGCTGATTCATTTCAACCAATCAAAACTCCGCATGAGGGAGAGGAGTTTTTTTTAAAACCTATGAATTGTCCTCATCACTGCGAAATTTATAAATCCTCACCAAAATCCTATAAAGATTTGCCAGTCCGTTATGCTGAATTCGGAACTGTTTATCGTTATGAGCAAAAAGGAGAATTACATGGTTTAACCCGTGTGCGTGGATTTACACAAGATGATGCACATTTATTTGTGACAACAGAACAGCTCAATGACGAGTTTTGTAAAGTAATTGATTTGGTGATGTATGTTTTTAATGCCTTAGATTTTAAAGACTATATCGCTCAAATTTCATTAAGAGATCCCGAAAATAAAACCAAATATATTGGTTCTGATGAAAATTGGGAATTAGCAGAAAAAGCCATTATAGATTCGGCTGCTAAGAAAGGCTTAAAAACAATTATAGAAACTGGTGAAGCAGCTTTTTATGGGCCAAAATTAGATTTCATGGTAAAGGATGCCATTGGGCGCAAATGGCAATTAGGAACCATACAAGTAGATTATAATTTACCAGAGCGTTTTGAATTGGAGTATACTGGTTCGGATAATTTAAAGCACCGTCCAGTTATGATTCATAGGGCGCCATTTGGATCTTTAGAACGTTTTATAGCTGTATTAATAGAACATTGTGGTGGAAATTTCCCTTTATGGCTTGCACCTGACCAATATGCGATTTTACCAATCAGTGAAAAATATAACGATTATGCTAAAAAAGTTTCAGAATTATTAAATAATTCCGATATTCGCGGCCTTGTTGATGGTAGAAACGAGAAAATAGGAAAAAAAATTCGAGACAATGAGTTAAATAAAATTCCATTTATGCTTGTTGTTGGCGAAAAAGAAGCAGAAGAAGGTATTGTTTCAGTGCGAGAACATGGTAAAGGAGATATAGGAACAATGACTATAGAAGAGTTTATCAAACTAATACACTCAACAATAGAAAGCGACTTTAAACAAAAAAGCATATAATATTAACTAAAAAAGCGGAGGTAATTATTAGCGTATTTAAAAAACCAATTAACAACAATAATAAAAACACGGGACCAATTAAGCCTGGAGCAGCACCTACAGCTCCAGTTCCTTTTAAAAGACCCCGAGGTTTAAGAGAAGGATTTAAACGCCCAGGAGTTAGAGAAGAACAACATCGCATCAATCATAATATTCGTAATGTTACAAATGTTCGTGTTGTGGGAGATGATATTGAAGCTGGGGTATACACAATTGCTGAAGCCCTTAAAATGGCTCGTGATTTAGAGGTTGACTTAGTTGAAATAGCACCAAATGTTAATCCGCCAGTTTGTAAGTTAATTAATTATGGTAAATTTTTATACGAGTTAAAGAAAAAAGCAAAAGAAGTAAAAGCCAAAGCGTCAAAAGTAGTTGTAAAAGATATCCGCTTTGGACCTCATACTGACGAGCATGATTATCAATTTAAAAAAAATCACGCCATTAAATTTTTGCAAGAAGGTAGTAAAGTAAAAGCGTTTGTATTTTTTAGGGGAAGAGAAATCGTATTTAAAGAACAAGGTACTATTTTATTGCTACGTTTTGCTTCAGAATTAGAAGAGTGGGGAAAAGCTGAACAATTGCCAGTTTTAGAGGGTAAAAAAATGTTGATGGTTCTTGCACCGAAAAAAACAGGCAAGTAAAAAAAGAAGTATTAATAAATAAAAATAAATAAAAATAAATAAAATGCCAAAAATGAAAACAAACTCCAGTGCTAAAAAGAGATTTTCTTTAACTGGGACCGGCAAAATTAAAAGAAAACATGCTTTTAAAAGTCATATTTTAACTAAGAAAGCAACAACTCGTAAACGCGAGTTATCAAAATCAGGCTTAGTGCATAAGCGAGATTTGGATAATGTAAAGTTTATGCTTTGTATTTAATTAACCCGAGTAAAACGGTTATTCAATTAACCAGAAACTACGTTTTAAAAGTGCTAAAAATTAGCCGCGTAAAATCAAAACTTAAAAAATAAATGCCACGTTCAGTCAATCACGTTGCGAGTAGAGCTCGCAGAAAAAAAATCCTAACTTTAACAAAAGGTTATTGGGGTGCTAGAGGTAATGTTTGGACAATTGCCAAAAATACTTTAGAAAAAGGTTTAACATACGCTTATCGCGATCGTAAAAATAAAAAACGAAGCATACGCAGTTTATGGATACAACGTATTAATGCTGGCGTTCGTCAATATGGACTTAGCTACAGCGAGTTTATTGGTAAACTGAATGCAAAAAACATAAGTTTAAATCGTAAGGTATTAGCTGATTTAGCATTGAATCATCCTGAAGCGTTTAAAGCTATTGTTGAACAAGTAAAATAATTTTTTGTAGCTAATTAGTTGAGGTAAAGCAGCTCCTATTTCATATTATTCTAAAACAAAAAAAAGACAACCTATAGTAGGTTGTCTTTTTTTTGTTAAACCAAGAATATAGTTTTGCCTATGTTGTACCTATAAAAACAAAACCCACGACTGGCGTGGGTTTCATGCTATTTTCGTAGCCCGTACGGGAATCGAACCCGTGTTTCGTCCGTGAAAGGGACGCGTCCTAACCCCTAGACGAACGGGCCATTTTTTAAACGGAGCGCAAATCTACATTAATAATTTTATAAAAAAAAATATTTAAAAATTTATTCTACCAACTTTAAAGTAAATCCATAACTAAATAGGAGCTTAATTACAAACTTCTCAGTTTAACAAATGATGAATAAGCGAAGAAAAATATTTACATATTTATGTAATTTAAAACGCAATTTCGCCCAGTATTGTCTTCCAATACGATTTACACTTGATCGCATTTATTGTTGTATGTTGTTGTTTGCCAAAAACTGTTAAATCGAATTGTTTCATGGAGCTTGTCTTGATGTATTTTTACCTTCAATCGTCTACATAGTTATAGAAATGAAAAAAATATTTTATTTTTTAATTAGGTTTTTACTGAAAACATCTTGTGGTAAAGATAAATGTGTAAACTTTTTTCAGGACGAGACAAGGACGAGTCATAAACTTAACAGCGGACTTTTTGCCGACACGACAGCCCAACGCTTCGTGTTTTATTTTTTTTACCGAACTACATTTTTTAAAACCAATTTAACCAGCCACAAAAGCGGCACATTTGGTTTTGCCCCGACGCCCAAAGCCGACCCTTCGGCAAAACCAAAAGAGTCACTTTTTGCCAACGCACCAACAATAATCCGTATTTTAACGACCTAAGAATTTAAACATATATGTCAACAAAGTTTTTTACTAATAGCGAAGAGAACACTTTAATCAAAAAGTTTGAAGGGGTTTTTACTTATAATCCCAACATAAAATACTTTGACGCTTTAGTAGGCTACTTTCGGGCATCAGGCTATTTCCGCATCAGACCCTTTTTAGACAAAGTTCCAAACATTAGAATTTTGGTTGGCATCAACATCGACAAAATGCTTGCAGATGCTCAAAAGGAAGGGCTTGAATTTTTCAAAAATCACGAAAAGACCAAAGAAGATTTCATCAAAAAAATTCAGGAAGACATTGAAAAAGCCAATTACGACAAAGATACCGAGAAAGGTATATTGCAATTTATTGACGACCTTATCGAAAAAAAATACAAGTAAAAGCACATCCCGAAAAAAAATACACGCTAAAGTTTATATTTTAAGACCAGAGCCATTTAACCAACATACGCCTTCGTCTGTAATTACAGGGTCTTCAAACCTCACTGACGCTGGACTTGGCGGTGGTAATTTTTACAATTACGAATTTAATGTTCAATTAAATGACTACGAAGAAGTGAAATTTGCAACAGACGAATTTGAAAAAATGTGGGCTGAATCGTTAGACATTCTACCTGTGGACATGCAGAACATCAAAAAGCAAACTTATCTGAACGAAGAAATAACACCTTTTGAAAATAAACTATAACCTTATCAAAAATTCGCAGTACAAATAATCAAAGAATTAGTAACATTTTTACCTGTATGATTTTGTAGTTTTTTTGTTATTTAGAAATATAATTCTTAATTTGGTAATGTTAATTTAAATTAACCATATTGAATAGTTTATTTATCGTTCTTTAGTTATTGCATTTCAATAAAAATATATTACGAACCAAACATTATTATTTTTTAATGAAGGATTTTTTTTAATAAGTTTTTTGATGAAGCCTTTGGTATTAGAGGCTTTAATTAAATCAAAATCTTTTTTAAAAAAATATCAGTAGCAACAATGCATTTTAGATAAGAAGCAATAGAGATTCTAAAAATATACAACTAAAAATGACCCGTAAAAGATTTACTAAAATACTGTCAACCCTTCGATTTAAAATTGACATAAAAGTTTTTAATGCTTTTGTTATTCTTTTTTTTGGTCTACATTTTGAGTTGGCTTCACAAAACACACTTGATATTGTTGGATTGCCATCTTCAACGCCCTCAAATTGCTCTTATAGTCTCCGAAAACTTAGTACCAGTTATTTAGGGAATGCCATTTTGGTTCGCAGAAGTAGCGACAATGCCACTCAAAATATTGGCTATTTGGCAAGTGGTCATTTGGATACAACCTCTTTGAAAAGTTTTGTAGGTGCTGGAAATGGGTTTATCAATACTTGGTACGACCAAAGTGGAAATAACAGAAATGCAATACAACTCACACTGGCAAATCAGCCTAGAATTGTGAATGGAGGTATAATTGAACGTCAAAATGGGGTGCCTACGATATATTTTACTGGCAACAGTTTTCTTTCTCATAATTCTTTTCCAACTACAGGTTTTTCAGGTTTTTCAGCAAATATTGTTGCAAAATGGACTACTGTTGGTAATGCTATAGCTAATATTCAAACTTTATTAGATAACAACCATACGGGCACACAAGGTTTTAACATTCAAGATAGGCCAGATCTTTTAGCTAGACCAATTACTTTTGGAATTACTGCTACACCTTCTGGCGCAGGTGTGCAGGATAATTCTTATACTGGCAATGGAAATACTCGGATACTCACATTCATAGCAAATAACACAACGGTTTCAGGGTTCAGGGACGGAAATGCATTAACAACATCTGCTATTTCAAGCACTACTTATGTTCTTCAAACGAGATTTGTAATAGGCGCCTGGTACAACAGTGGATCAATTAGTAGGTACACTTTAGGATATATTCCAGAAGTCATATTATTTTCCTCTGCTTTATCAACGACAGAGAGAATAACTTTAGAATGTAACCAAAGCAATTATTATAACGTTTCATTTGCAAGTGCGAGTAATCTTGAATTTTATATACAGGGTTCAATAGCAAGTTCTGCTTGCAATACAGCCGATGAAGAGGTGGTTTGGAAAAATTCTGATTTCGTAAATACTCAATCAAATGGAAACAGTTTAATTAAGACCCAATCCAATGGAAATTGGGATGGTGGTGCTGCATCTTGGAACACAGTTTCAAATAACGGATGTTTAAAGTTTACAGCTATTGAAACAAATACAAATAGAATGGCGGGGCTCAGCACGAGTAACGTCAACAGTAGTTTCACCAGTATACAATATGCTAGTTTCTTGCGGGCAGATGGTTTATGGGAGGTCTATGAATCTGGCGTCAGTAGAGGGGTTATTGGAGCATATGCCACAAATGATGTGTTCAAAATTAGCGTTGAGTCAAACATTGTGAAGTATTATCAAAACAATGTACTGAAATACATCAGCGGAGTAAACCCTACACTGCCTCTTTTAGTAGACGTATCCATTTTTTCTCAAAATGGAACCGTTTCTAATGCAATCGTTTCCAATTATAATACAGGAAATTTTACAGCCAATGCAATCAATGCAGGAGTCACACCATCTTATCAATGGAAACTGAATGGTGCAAACGTTGGAACCAATAGTCCATCATATTCTAATACTTCTTTAAACAACAATGATGTTGTTACCTGTATACTAACTTACTCTGGTGTGTGTGGCTCAAATTTAGCAACGTCCAATGCAATTACAAATAAATTTTTGTCTGTGCCAACAAGTATAGATTTATATATTCAAGGTACCCCTGCGCCAAGTGCTTGTAAAGAAGCCATTTCGGATGTTGTATGGAACGTAGCAGCCTCATCTCTAAGAAACAACATTACAGGGAATTCTCTCAACAAATTAACCAGCGATGGAAATTGGGATGGAAACGGATTTTCATTGCAGTCGGTTAATAACAATGGTTATATGCAAACCAAAGTTATAGAAACCAATAAAAACAGAATGATTGGTTTAAGTTCAATCGATTTAAATTCAAGTTTTACTTCTATACAATTTGCCTTATTTTTGAGAGGAGACGGAATACTGGAAATATATGAATCAGGGACTTCCAGAGGAACATTTGGTACTTATGCTACCAATGACATTTTGAAAATTGCTGTAGAAAGTAATATTGTAAAATATTACGATAACGGTGTACCCATCTATATCAGCACAATAGCTCCTACCCTTCCTTTATTCGTGGATGTGTCAACCTTTAATTCTGGAGCGACCGTTTCAGCTGTCAAAGTTTCAAATGGAAATATTGGTATTTTCACATCTTCTGTAACAGGAGCAGGACCTTCTCCAACATACCAATGGAAGTTAAACGGGGTAAATGTTGGAACAAATAGCACCACCTACTCCAATACCACTTTATCTAACAATGATGTGATTACCTGCGTGGTGACACCCGATTTGGGAGGATGCAGCGCAAGTACATACACCTCTAATAATATTTTGATTTCAGACATCAACCAAACAACTCAAAATGAATTATATATCACTGGAGCTCCTGCTCCAAGTGCTTGTAAAGAAGCCATTTCGGATGTTGTTTGGAAAATCGCAGCCTCATCTTTAAGAAACACCATAACTGGTAATTCTCTGAGTAAATTAACGAGCGATGGAAATTGGGATGGAAACGGATTTTCATTGCAGTCGATTGGTAACAATGGTTATATGCAAACAACTATTACAGAAACGAATAGAGAAAGGATGATTGGTTTGAGTGCGACGGACGCCAATAGCAGTTTTGCCTCCATACAATTTGCTTTCTATTTAAGAAACAATGGTACTTTTAATATTTTTGAATCAGGGGCTGACCGTGGCGGTTTTGGCGCTTATGCGGTTAATGATATTTTTAAAATAGCCGTTGAAAATAACATTGTAAAGTATTACAAAAACGGCGCACCAGTTTATATTAGTACAATAGCTCCTACCCTTCCTTTATTTGTAGATGTATCAATCAATCAAACTGGAGGAAAAGCTTCAAATGTAAAAATATCCAATGGTAACATCAGTACCTTTACGGTCGTTGGAACCAACTTAGGGCCAGCTCCAACATACCAATGGAAGTTAAATGGAGTGAATGTCGGAACAAATAGCACCACCTATTCCAACACAACCTTATCCACTAATGATGTCATTACATGTGTGGTGACACCCGATTTGGGAGGATGCAGCGCAAGTACATACACCTCTAATAATATTTTAATACAAGTCCCAATTAACAATATTACAAACTGGTTAGGTTTAACAACCGCTTGGAATACCTCTACAAACTGGAGTAATGGAGTGCCAACAAAATATTCTTCAGTTACCATTACAGCTGGAGCTAACAACCCAATTATTAGCACAAATGCCATCGCAAGTGATATTTCAATAGGGCCTGGTCGTTCTCTTCAAATAAGCGGATCTAATACTTTAGAAATTTTCGGAAATTGGACCAATCAAGGAACCTTCATTCCTAATACAAGCACGGTCAAATTTAATGGTTGTGCTACTACCACTATTTCTAGTACGGTAAACGAAACTTTTTATAATGCCATTATCACTAATAGTTATAATATCATTGTGCCTGCTGGAACTCATAATGTATCAAATAATCTTGATTTTCAAACGGGGATTGTATATAATTCTTCTACTATTAACTTAGCTGACAACGCAACAGCTACGAACGCATCAAATGTAAGTCATATTGATGGGCCATGCAGGAAAACAGGTAATGATGCATTTACTTATCCAGTTGGTAAAGGAGGAATTTACAGGCCATGTTCAATTTCTAGCCCGGCCTTAACAAGTGATCAATTTACAGCTGAATATTTTAATGCAGACCCCAACCCACTATATGATGTGACTCTAAAAGATGCAACAATTAATAATATTAGTCGGAAGGAATATTGGCATGTTAATAGAACATTTGGAGCTTCAAATGTAAGCGTTACTTTAACTTGGGATTCTAATAGTGGAGGAATAACTAGTTTAATTGATTTACTTGTTGCTCGTTGGAATGGGGTAATGTGGAAAGATCATGGAAATGGTGGAGCATCAGGAAGTACAATTTCTGGTTCAGTGGTAACAAACGGACCAGTAAGTTTATTTAATAGCCCTTTTACATTAGCTTCAACAAGCGCATTTCTAAATCCTTTACCAATTGAATTACTTAATTTTAAAGCCACTCGTAATGGTGATAAAGTTGATGTTAGTTGGCAAACTGCCTCAGAAATAAATAATGACTTTTTTAACGTTGAAAGATCTTCTGATGGCATCAACTTTGAAAACATAGAAACTATTGATGGCGCAGGGAATAGTATTATTACCATAGATTATCTGATTCATGACTTTAAACCTTTGGATGGCATATCATATTATAGATTAAAACAAACAGACTTTAATGGCGATTTAAGCTATTCTGATATTGTTTTTGTGGAGTTTAATGATACCCATTCATTTAAAATGAAATTAAGTCCGAATCCTGCATCAAGTGAAGATAGTATCATACTTTCATTATACAGCAGAGAAAATGAAGAATTATTTCTACAAATCACAGACATGCTAGGAAGACAGTGTTTTAAAAATAGTTACAAACTTCAAAAAGATGAAAATTATAAAATTGAACTAAAAGAATTAAAAGAAATGTTGCCAGGAATTTATATCATCTCAGTAAGTTCTTCTGTTTATAATTATGCGCAAGAATTAATTAAACATTAATTTTGCTTTTGATTATTTTGCAGAATCCTTCTTTTATTTTTTTATTTCAAATTTGTAATAGTTAAGTGCTGCTTGACATTAAAAATTGTTCAGTTGACTTTAGGAACAGCCTCTAATAACAACTTGAATTATTAAATCGGTGCATTTTTTTTACTAACTAGAAATACCCCTAATATTATACAAATAGCTGACACTATTTTAATGGGAGAAATAAAATCCTTTCCTAAATATATTGCAATAAGTGTTGCTAAGAATGGTTGAAAATAAATATACATGCTCACTGTAGAAGAACTTAATTCTTTTAATGCGTAGGTATTTAGCAAATAAGCAAAAAAAGTAGTTGCAATAACTACAAAAGCCAAAGCAAATATTGAATTCATCGACAATTGAAACCATTGAACTTCAAATAAATCAGGTAATCCAATAGGTAGCATGTAAATTAACCCAAACAAAAACAACCATTTCATAACTGTAACAGTTTTGTATTTAATCATAAATGGCTTAACCATTAATATAAAAATAGCCCAAAATATAGAATTTATAAAGGTCATTAAGTCGCCAACTATTGTTTCGCTTCCTAAACTAAAAGAACCTTTAAATAATAATAAAATCAATGCTCCACTCACTCCGAGAAATAAACCACCTATTTTTAAAATGGTTATTCTTTCTTTAAAAAGAATGATGGTAAATAATGTGACTAATATAGGATTACTCGCCATTACAATAGAAGAATTTATTGGTTTTGTTAAACTTAATCCATAAATAAAAAATCCTTGATTAATTGCTACGCCAAATAATGCCAAAATCGTCATCTTCCAAAAATCTTTTTTTTCGATTTTCTCTGTTTTAAAAAAAAATGATAAAGTCCAAAATAAGATGAAGGCTCCAATGATTCTTACTAAAACCAATCCTAATGGCTTTATAATGTTTGGCATTAAATCTTTAGCAATACTAAAATTTAAAGCATAAATAACCTGAGCAATAAATAATGATAAGTGCGCCTTAAAATTTGAATTCATTTTTTAAATCGCAAATATGCATTATTATTTTTAAACCTTAGCATATTGTTTTTATTGGTAACTAATCAATTAAAAAAAACGGATTAAACTTATTTTTATACTAAAAATAAAAAGGTAAAATCTAACAGATACCTTGAAACTATTATAGCATCACTATAATTTTTTATAAACTTTCAAAGTTAAAAAATTACCACTAAAATAAAAATCAAGAAAAAAAATAAATTTTCAATTGTCTTCTTTTTTCTTTCTAGTTTTCGGCTTTACTGTTTTTACTGTAATTTCCTTTTTTTCAGCATCAAAATCTATTTCAATGGCGTCGCCCTCGCTTAAATTACTTTGAATTATTTCTTCTGCCATCGGATCCTCTAAATATTTTTGAATCGCGCGTTTCAAAGGCCTAGCGCCATACTGCGCATCATATCCTTTTTCAGTAATAAAATCTTTTGCTGGCTCCGTAATATTAATGGTATATCCCAAGGTGTTTACTCTATTGAATAAATTTAATAATTCAATATCAATGATTTTATGAATATCAGCTCTATCTAAAGAATTAAACATTACTACATCATCAATTCGATTAAGAAATTCAGGAGCAAACGCTTTCTTTAAGGCGTTTTCAACAACTCCTTTATTGCTTTCTTCAACACTTTCAATACGGGTTTGAGTGCCAAAACCAACACCTTGACCAAAGTCTTTCAATTGACGGGCACCAATATTAGAAGTCATGATAATGATGGTATTTTTAAAATCAATTTTTCGACCCAAGCTATCAGTTAGCTGACCGTCATCTAATACTTGTAATAACATGTTAAACACATCCGGATGTGCTTTTTCAATTTCATCAAGTAAAACAACAGAATAAGGACGACGACGAACTTTTTCAGTTAATTGTCCACCTTCTTCGTATCCAACATACCCTGGAGGGGCACCAATTAATCGCGTCACAGCAAATTTTTCCATATACTCACTCATATCAATTCTAATAAGAGCTTCATCATTATCAAATAAATGTTTAGCTAAAATTTTTGCTAATTGAGTTTTACCGACACCCGTTGGTCCTAAAAATATAAAGGAGCCAATTGGTTTATTGGGGTCCTTTAAACCAGCACGATTACGTTGAATGGCTTTCACAACTTTTTTAAGTGCTTCATCTTGTCCAATAACTTTACCTTTTAGTTGCTCAACCATATTAAATAATTTCTCGCCTTCATTTTGAGAAATTCGCTGAACTGGCACTCCACTCATCATTGAGACAACTTCTGCAACATTATCTTCAGTAACAACCACTCTATTTAATTTAGTTTCTTCTTCCCATATTTTTTTAGCTGCTTCTAATTGTGCTTGTAACTGTTTTTCAGTATCACGCAACTTAGCTGCCTCTTCATATTTTTGTGAACGAACAACTTGATTTTTGAGTTCTTTGATATCTTCCATCTTCTTTTCTAACTCTACCACGTCAGCAGGAACATGAATATTGGTAATATGTACTCGAGAACCAGCTTCATCTAAAGCATCAATTGCTTTATCAGGTAAATGCCTATCCGTTAAATAACGAGCTGTTAAGGTTACACAGGCTTTTATTGCCTCTGGTGTATAAGAAACATTATGGTGATCTTCATATTTACTTTTTATGTTTGATAATATTTGTAAAGATTCTTCTTGTGTAGCAGGTTCAATAATGACTTTTTGAAAACGTCTTTCTAAAGCACCATCTTTTTCAATATGTTGACGGAATTCATCTAAAGTTGTTGCACCAATGCATTGTATTTCTCCACGAGCTAGTGCTGGTTTGAACATATTACTTGCGTCCATGCTGCCACTTGCTCCACCAGCTCCAATGATGGTATGAATTTCGTCAATAAACAAAATCACGTCAGGGTTTTTTTCTAATTCGTTCATTACTGCTTTCATACGCTCTTCAAATTGTCCACGATATTTTGTACCAGCCACTAAAGACGCTAAATCTAAAGTAACCACACGCTTACCAAATAAAACACGAGATACTTTTCTTTGAATGATTCGTAATGCTAAACCCTCGGCAATGGCAGATTTACCAACACCTGGCTCACCAATTAAAATTGGATTATTCTTTTTACGACGAGATAAAATTTGAGAAACTCTCTCAATTTCTTTTTCCCTACCCACCACTGGATCCAACTTGCCATCTTCTGCCATTTTAGTTAAATCTCTGCCAAAATTATCTAGTACTGGCGTGCGAGATTTTGACTCTCCTGGTTTTTTAGATGATCCTGAACCCGCAGCTCCAAATGACTCTTCATTTTCATCTTCATCTCCTCCTGCCGTAGAACTTTCAATTTTATTAGGGTTTTCCATATGAGCTTCTAATTCTAATTTTACAGCATTATAATCAACTCCAATGCTTGACAATGTTTTAGTAACCACATTATCATTATCTTTCAAGATACACAATAGTAAATGTTCAGTTCCGATTTGAGGAGCTTTAAATACTTTTGCTTCCAAATATGTAAATTTTAAAGTCTTTTCAGCTTGTTTTACCAAAGGAATGTTTGATAAGCTATTTAGTTTACGCATTGATACTGGTAAGTTTCTTTCGATATTTTTTCTTAAATCATTTAAATTAACACCTAAATTTTTTAATAATTTAATTCCTACTCCTTCACCATCTCTTATCATACCAAGCATTAGGTGCTCAATGCCAATATAATCGTGACCTAATCTAAGAGCCTCGTCTTTACTATATTTTAAAACGTCGTTTACGCGTTTCGAAAATTTTGCTTCCATATTTTTGTTCTCGTTTATTTTATTAATTAGTTGAAGTTAAATGAGTATAATCATAAACTATGCCACATTCAAATGTAACAGAATAATACAATTTTACATAATTTTCGATTTTTTTTTAATCGTAGCTGAAATTCCTTGATGATGGCTTATTTAATCTATATTTTAATCAACACTTAATAAAACAAATCAAACAAATTAATGTTTTTTTCCTGACAATATTACAGATTAATAAATAATGCTTAATTTCTTGTTTAGCGTCAGGTTAATTTTCTGGGGAGTAATTGTTAAGCGAATAATTTTTGTAATCTAAAGAGGAAGAATTTCACATCAGTAACACCTCTTAAATTAGCTCTAAAATTTTTTATTTTGGAATTGAAAGATTCAGCATTTGCATTAGTGTTTCTGTTATCAAAGAAGTT
>JBKDJY010000042.1:0-32183 GCA_046345275.1 Bacteroidota bacterium | reverse complement strand
TTCCATTTACTATTACAAACTGGAACAGGTTGATTTAGATAAAACAGTGCATGAAGTTGGGCAAATTATTTATGCCCATTGCGTGCCAGTTAAATTCAATTATAACTTTAACTCTTATTTGTCAGGAGATGTTTTAACCATAATCAGCAACAAAAACCTTAACAATGTTACCATTGGGGTGTATACCGTTTTAGGGCAAACCTTAATCACCCTCAACAACGTTAACTTAAAAGATGGGGAAGCTTTTACCATTGATGTGAGTAATCTGGCGGCTAGTTTTTATTTCATTAAAATATTTAATAGCAATGAGCGAGCCCTCAAGAAATTTGTGATTGGGAGGTAATTGGGAAGGAGATGAATTAATCAGGAAATAGATTGATAGAAATGCTATTAATGATAATAA
The DNA here is from genome assembly GCA_046345275.1 of Bacteroidota bacterium. Taxonomy (GTDB): domain Bacteria; phylum Bacteroidota; class Bacteroidia; order B-17B0; family Aurantibacillaceae; genus UBA4416. The sequence continues at coordinate 31,780 of JBKDJY010000042.1, read as the reverse complement.
CTCACTGAACAAACATTTTTGTGAAGATTAAGCACAAATTTTGTTTTTTATGGCCATCAACTTGTTGGTGTTTCCTTTAAAATAATATCTCAATTTACTTTTGATTCATCACTTCTGTTTGTATTCTGATGGATTCTTCATGTAAAATTTGGCATACTTTTTCGGTAAATGCTTTCGGAATTCCCAATTTTTCTCCCAATTTGGGTCTATCATTTAATATTTGCATCCACCGTTCTAATTGAAAAATGGTAATATGTTGTTCTTTTTTATAAGCTCCGATTTGTTCTATGACGGACATTCTCTTTTTAAGAATGTTAATTAGTTCATCATCAATTTCATCAATCATACTTCTAAATTGTTCCAATTTATCATGGCAATCTGGATTCTGAGAAATAGCTTGTCGGTAAACTAAGTTGCTTAATAAATCATTTAAGGCAAAGGGCGTTAATTGTTGATTGGCATCGCTGAGTGCTTTTACAGGATTGATGTGGGATTCTATCATTAATCCATTCATTCCAAAATCCAAAGCTTTTTGACAAACATGCGCAATGAAGTCTCTATTTCCACTGATGTGACTGGGGTCGCAAATAATTGGTAACTCTGGAAATAATGTTTTTAATTCAATGGCAATTTCCCACATCGGTTTATTGCGGTATTTCGTTTTTCCTGCATAAAAAAAACCACGGTGTATGGCAGCTAATTTATCTATGCCTGCATTTGCTAGCCTTTCAATGGCACCAATCCATAATTGCAAATCTGGATGAATTGGATTTTTGATGAACACGGGTATATCAACGCCTTTTAATACATCTGCAATTTCCTGAACACTAAACGGATTGCCCGTTGTACGCGCTCCAATCCATAAAACATCAACGCCATATTTTAAAGCTAACTCCGTGTGTTGAGCATTAGCAACCTCAACGGTTGTTTTTAATTTAAATTCCTTCTGTACATCTTTTAGCCATTTCAATGCTTCTTCACCCATGCCTTCAAAAGAATTTGGTCTAGTGCGTGGTTTCCAAATACCAGCTCTAAATAATTTAACCGATTGTATGTTGCTTAATAATCGAGCTGTTTCGATAATTTGCTCGTGGGTTTCTGCTCCGCAAGGGCCAGCGATGATGAGTGGTTCGTTGTTTGAAGTAATCCAAGAATCAAAGCCTCTTATTTTCATTCATCATTATTTTACAATTCAAAACTACTAAAAAATGATGGTTAAAATAAATTACAAAAACTCAATAACAATATTTCTGATAGGGATTTTGCGCTTCGGTAAAACCCAAATCCAAAGCTTTTTTAAAATCAGCACAGGGACTTTTTTTTAAATTAACTTTGGCTACTCCTTTCCAAAAATAAGCTTCCGCATCATTTGGTTCAAGTTGCGTACATTTTTCTAAATCGTTTAAACAATCTACAAATTGTTGTTTTTTTCCAAACACCACAGCTCTTCTAAGAAAAAATGAGCCATCTTCTGAGTTATTGATAATTGCCTTATTATAGAAAAATAAAGCTTGGTCTAATTTATTCAAATCATCATAACAATTGGCCAGTACAAAATTAGCTTTTGAATAATTTTTATTCAAGCTAATTGCTTTTTCTGCATCGCTTATCGTTTTTGAGAAATCTTTTAAACTATAATAAATGTTAGCTCTTCCAACGTAAGCCTTATAGTAATTATTTAATTTAATGGCTCGTGTATAGTCTGCAATGGCTTTATTGGTTTGGTTTGTAATGGAATATAAAAGCGCTCGGTTATAATATGATTTGTAATAATTGGCATTTTCGTTGATGGATTTACGATAGTATTTTTCGGATAATAAATAATCTTTTCTTTTCATGTACTCTGCTCCAATGCTATTGAGGGCTATATAAGAATGTGGATTTTTTAATAAAATATCTTGGTATAAAGTGATGCTGTTTTGCCAAATTTTTAGCCTTGAATTTGATAAGCCTCCCAACACTAGCGTTAACAAAATAATGATGATATAAAATTGTTTCGTTATTTTTTTTATCAACCCAAATACAAGGATACTTAATCCTATCATGGCTACATACATGTATCGATCAGCTGTTAAAACTTCTCCAAATGGAATAAATTGTAAAACAAGCAATAAATTAATCGCAAAAAATAAGATACCAAAAAACAACAATGATTTATTTAATTGATGTGATTTATAGATTACAATCATTAAAACTATTAAAGTTATATAACCTAAAATCATGCTCATTACTTTATGCTGTGGGTAAGGATATATAACCGATAAACTGTTTGGCATAAAAAAATGATAAAGGTATTCGCCTATTGCAAAACCTGAATAAGCAATCTTTTGATAAATAGGGAAGGCGTGTTGCGTGTTCAAATAGCCGCCGTCTTGTTGTGCCTTCAGTGTAATGATTGAAATAATAAGAGACGCTAAAAAAAAAGGAATTTTTTGTAACACAAGATGCTTTGATCTATTTTTGAAAAAATGCCAATCCACCAAAAATAAAATCAATGGAAATATGACAAACGACGGCTTGCACAACAAGGAAAAACAAAAAAACAAAACTGAAAAACATAATTGCTCAATTTTATTTTCATGGGTGAACTTTAGATAACTAATGAACGACAATAAAATAAAAAATGTAGAAATTAAATTTTTACGTTCAGCTATCCAAGCGATTGTTTCTATTTGAATGGGATGAAACGCAAAAACAATGGTAACAAATAAGGAAAGTAATTCATCTTTAAATAAAGCAGTCATCACATAATAAACTAATATTGAGTTTATAAGATGCCAAATAACATTTTCAACGTGATATCCCATTGGGGTTTTATCAAACATTTTCCAATCAATGGCGTAATTTAACATCGTTATGGGATGGAAGTTGCCTACATAAAATTTGCTAAGAAGTTGGTTCATGTTGAAATCATGAACATCTTTATTTTCAAGTATGTATTCTGCATCATCCCAACTTACAAACTCAGCATACGCGAGTTTAAAATAAACCAAAATAAAAAATACTAAAAATCCGAAAGCGAATAAGGCAAATTTTAATTTGTTGGTTGGTTCTTTTAAAGTCATCTGTTTAAGTTATTTATTTTTTATTGTCATCTGTAATACTCAGTTTATTCATTTGTGTTGGTGCTTGAGGCAAACATGGTTATTTCATAAAAACAAATTTAATGTTTGTGTTTATATAATCCATCAAAACATTAAATTTACGCTATGCCAAAATTATCAGTCGTTATTATAACTTTTAATGAAGAAAAAAACATTGCACGTTGTCTTGAATCTGTAAAAGATGTTGCCGATGAAATCGTGGTACTAGATTCTTTCAGCACCGATCATACAAAAGAAATTTGTTTAGCGAAAGGCGTTGCTTTTTTTACACACGCTTTTGATGGACATATTCAACAAAAAAACAGAGCCATTGGATTTGCAAAAAACAAACATATTCTATCCCTCGATGCAGACGAAGCGCTTGATGAAACCCTAATAAAATCTATCTGTCATATTAAAAATAATTTTGATCGAGATGGCTATTACATTAACCGACTGACAAATTATTGCGGCACTTGGGTAAAACATTGTAATTGGTATCCTGACAAAAAATTGAGATTGTGGGATAGTAGCAAGGGTCATTGGACTGGCATTAATCCACACGATAAATATGAACTTTTTGAAGGAAACCGTAAAACAGGTCATTTAAAAGGAGATATTTTACATTATAGTATTAATTCAATCTCCGATCATTATAAACAAGTGGAGTATTTCACTACAATTGCCTCGAAGGCTTATTATGAAAAAGGAAAGAAAGCGCCAATCTATAAATTAATTGTTAATCCAATTGCAAAATTTATAGATCATTACTTTTTGCATGTTGGTTTTTTGGACGGAAAAACTGGATTTTTAATTTCAAAAATTTCAGCGTATGCAACTTATTTGAAATATAAAAAATTACGAAACTTGTATAAAAATTTAGAACTCAGTGAGAGCAACCAATAATTTTTCAATCTTTAGTTTCATTTCAGTTGGTGTGCAATCAAAATTATTAAATAAGACTGAAAATGCAAGCGTCTTTCCTTTTTTTGTTTTTACATAGCCACTATAGCCTCTAGCCCTATTGATATAACCTGTTTTAGCGCGCATGTTGTTTTCTGCAAAAGTTCCTTTACACAAATTCATCATACTTCCGTTTTTTCCAGCAATTGGTAAGGACGCATTAAACGCATCATAAATTAAAGAGTCATTATAAATAACAGATAGTATTTGGGCTAATAATTTTGTCGTAATTGTGTTTTCTCTTGATAATCCGCTTCCGTCAACCATATGTAAACCCTGTAAATCAAGGCCCTTACTTTTCCAAAAACTTTTAACTGCTTCAATCCCATTTTGAGTCGTTCCTTGCTTTTCATTTTTTAAACCACCTACTGTTTTCAGTAAACTTTCCGCATAATGGTTATTACTTTTTGTATTGGTATAAAAAATTATTTTATCAAGTTTATTGCTTGTATGGGTATAAATTTGTTTTGTATTAATTTTTTTATCAAAAGTCGTATATCCATCATTGACATATAAATGATGTTGTGAAAGATTTTGAATTAAATCAAATTTAAAAAATTCAGTGGGTTTGGGCATTTGCGCTTCTACTTCATAATTTTGTTTATTTGGAGGAATACTCCCAAAAATTTTTCTTGAAAACCCATCAGGGTCGCCAAACACAAAAGCTTCGTCTTCAGTTCCTACAGCAATTACTTCTGATTCAATGTTTATTTTTTTTGAAAAATACGCTGGTTTGATGGCCTCTATTTTTGCCAGGGTATTTGGCTGCAGCGTTGAAAAAAAAACAGAAAATTTATTGTCTTTGTAGGATAATCCATTTGCGCCAGCACCAAAATAATTTGCAATATCAGCCCAAATCCAAGAATTAGGAATTCGTTCGTCAAAGCAGGCATCGTCTATCATGATGGTGTCAATTTTTTTAATTCCTTCTTGTTTTATTTTTTTTATTAATCCATCAAAAAAGAGCGAATCGTTATGATAAAAATAAGACGAATTAAAACTTGGATCTCCAACGCCCTTTACTTTTAATCCGATTCTATCAGAGGTATTCAAGCTTTCTCCATGGTATAAAATGGAATAAATTGTTTGGTAAACAAAATCTTTTTTAAGAATTCCAAGCGCTGCTCCAGTGGTTACAATTTTTAGAGTGCTTGCTGGGATTAAGGCTAATTCAGAGTGATGCTCTTTTATGGTTATTCCGGTTTGAGCATCAAGAATACAAAAACCAAAACTTGCATGTTTCAGGTTGATGTCTTTTTTTAAATCATTTAAAATTTGATCGACGGTTGATTGTGATTTTACAATGCTTAGTAAGCTTACAAGAAATAAAAATAAAAATTTTATACGCATAACATTTTAATAAAGATAGAAAATACATCTTCACATTCTTTTGTTTATCAAAAATATTTTTAACTTTAAATATTATTAACATCATAATAATGGTTTATGCCAAATTCTGCTTTCACATTCAAGCACTTTAACATAAAACAAGATAGATGTGCTATGAAGGTTGGAACAGACGCGGTACTATTAGGCGCCTGGGTTCAAGCACCTGAAGCAACTTCCATTTTAGATATAGGAACAGGAACGGGCGTTATAGCGTTGATGTTGGCGCAAAAAACGAAGGCAAACATAATAGGTATTGAAATTGATTTAAGTTCAGCAATGCAAGCACAAGAAAATGTACTAGAAAGCCCGTTTCATCATCAAATAAAAATTATACATCATTCTTTACAAGAATTTACAAAAATTTCAAAAATTAAATTTCAATTAATTGTTTCAAACCCTCCGTTTTTTGAACAATCTTTGAAGTCCTTTGATGAAAAACGTTCTAATGCAAGGCACGCTGATGTTTTGCCTTTTGAAGAATTGATTGAAAGCGTTTTGAAATTGCTAGACGTGAAAGGCAAGTTTTGTTTAATACTTCCTGTCATTGAAGCTGAAAAATTTAGAGCCCTCGCTCAAAAAAAAGGATTACAATTATCAAAATTACTTCGCATTAAGTCCAGAGCTGGTAAGGAGTTTGATAAAAGACATTTAATGCAATTTGAATTTTCCGCCAGCGAATTCTCGGAAGACACCTTAATTATAGAAGAAGACGAGAGGCATAATTATACAAAGGAATACAAAGATTTTACAAAAGATTATTATGTTAATTTTTAAATATACTTATCTTTATACATAAAAAATTTAGAATGATAAAAACCGTTTTTGCTATTTTCTTTTTATGTTTGAGTATTTTAATAAATGCGCAGGACACCGTTAAGGTTAAAACCGTAAATACACCCGTTAGAGAAGCTGAAATTCTCTATAATCAAGGCTTAGATTTTATTGAGAAAAAGGATTTTACTTCTGCAATAGAAAATTTCAGTCGAGCCATTTCTCTTAATCCTAATTTTGAAAAAGCATATTGTAGCAGAGGATTTGCGCAGTTTGATTCTAAAAAATACCAAGAATCTTTAAACGATTATAATCAAGCCATCCTATTAAATCCTCTTTATTCAGATGCTTTATTCGGAAAAGCTCAAACTTTCTATTTTCTAAAAAACAGAGATTCTTGCTTGAGCTATTTAAATAGAATTACACTGATTGACGAAGGATATTATAAAGCGTTTTATTTAAGTGGATTGTTAAAGTTTGAAGATCAATTGTATAAGGAAGCCATTGCAGATTATGGTTCGGCCATTGCTTTAAAAACAGATTTTGCGGCTGCCTATAATGATAGGGCTTCTGCCAAAAAAATGTTGGGTGATTTTGTTGGTGCTATTTCTGATTATGAAAAGGCAATCTTAAATGATCCGAAATTATTTTTCTCATATAATAATTTAGGCTCCTGTAAAAGAAATAATGGCGATCATAAAGGTGCGATAGAGGCGTACAGTAAAGCGATTGCTTTAAAATCAGACTATTATGTTGCTTTAAACAATCGCGGCACAGCAAAGTTAAACCTAAACGATATCACAGGAGCCATTTCAGATTTTGATGAAGCTCTAAAGTATAAAGCAGATTATGATTTAGCGATGAATAATATGGCTTCAGCGTATATCAAAAAAAAGGATTACAAAACGGCTGTTGAGTGGGCAAATAAAGCCATACAAACTAATTCCAAATCAGGCGCTGCATTTATAAATCGAGGCATTGCCAAACAATTATTAAAAGACGAAGAAGGTGCCTGTAACGATTGGAAAACAGGCAGCCAATTAGGTTTTTCAGAGGGAAAGAGTTACTCATCAGGATTATGTGATTAATCATTTTTAAGAATTAGAAATAAAAACAGAATGAAACATAAACATTTATTTGCCTTTATCATACTGCTAACTTTTCAAATTGCAAATTCTCAAAACATTGAATTTGATAAAGCCAATTTTCCAGATAAAAAAGATCAATTGAAAACGGCAAAAAGAAATTTAGATGATGGCAGGGACATTTTTATTACTGGAAAAAAGGAATATGATTTTTTTCTGGAAGAATACGTTGCTATTCATGGATTTTTTCCAACAAGTAGAAATGATTATCGACATGCTGGCGATATTTATTTTACAGAAGCTCTACCATTGCTAAAAGCTGCTCAAGATTTTAATCCTAACAATGCAGAGTTAAATTATTTACTTGGCGTTATTTATTTTAATCTAGATCCTTTATCATTAGATGCAAATCGTCACTTGGAAAAAGCTAATTCGTTAGGCGGAAATATTCCAAATGACGCCTATTTCTATTTAGGTTGGTCTTCTCAACTTAATTTAAAATTAGATGCCGCTATTAGTTATTATCAAAAATATATTAATTATTTAAAACTTAATGTTGCTGAAAATGCTTTGGCCATTGAAGATGTTAATAAAAAAATAGAAGAATGTCGAATAGGTAAAAGGGAAATGGCAAATCCGAAACGCATATTTGTAGATAATTTAGGCCCTTCTATTAATTCTTCTTACCCCGAATATAGTGCTTTTATTACTGCCGACGAATCCATGGTGGCATTTACTGCTTGCAGAAATTCAACCACAGGTGGGAAGAAAGACAAAGATAATGGTGGATATATGGAAGATTTATACATATCATATAGAAAAGGTAAAGATTGGGATCAAGCTCAAAACTTCGGTGCTATTGTTAATAGCGATGAACATGATGCTACGGCAGGTTTATCGGCAGATGGTACGATTTTGTTTATTTACAAGTATAAAGAAAAAGATGGCGGAGATATATATGTAAGTAATTTATCAGGAACAACATGGTCAAAACCTGAGCACTTAAATAAAAATATCAATTCAAAAGATCATGAATCTTCGGTGAGTTTATCGTTTGATGGGAAACGCCTTTATTTTGTGAGTGATAAAAAAGATGGCATTGGTAATAGGGATATATACTATTCCGACAAGGATGTAAATGGAGAATGGGGACCATCTATCAACATAGGCCCAACCATCAATACAAAATATGACGAAGAAGGTGTTTTTATTCATCCCGATGGAAAGACACTATACTTTAGTTCCAAAGGGCATCAAACAATGGGAGGTTATGATGTATTTAAATCAGTATATGAAAATGGAAAATGGAGTTCTCCTGTTAATTTAGGTTATCCAATTAATGGTGCCGATGATGATGTGTTTTTTGTAATTAATGGTAGTGGTTATCATGGCTATTATGCGTCATCAAAAGCGGGTGGATTTGGAGACAAAGATATTTATCGGATTACATTTTTAGGTCCTGAAAAACAACCAATCTTAATGAATGAAGATAATTTATTGGCTAGTGTAGCAGGTCCAGTTACCGAATTTAAAGCCAACAAAATTATTGATTCGAGTCCGAAAATGACCATCCTTAAAGGGATTATATCGGATGAACAAACTAAACAACCCCTTGAAGCAATAATTGAATTAATTGACAACGTTAAAAATGAAATCATTGCCATCTTTAAATCAAACAGTTCATCAGGTAAATATTTAGTTTCTTTGCCTTCTGGAACTAATTATGGGATTGTTGTAAGACGCGAAGACTATTTATTTCATTCTGAAAATTTTGATTTACCTGCAGCTGCAAATTTCCAAGAAATTGAAAAAAATGTTGAACTTAAAAAAATAGATATTGGAAAAACAATTGCATTACGAAATATCTTTTTTGATTTTAACAAAGCAAGCATAAGGCCAGAATCTGCTAGTGAGCTCAATCGCTTAATTAAATTATTATCCGAAAACCCAACTTTAAAAATTGAATTAGGTAGCCATACTGATAGCAAAGGAACTGATGAGTATAATCAAAAATTATCTCAATCACGTTCCCAATCTGTTGTTTCTTATCTCATAGAAAAAGGTATTTCATCTGATAGACTTGTTGCTAAAGGATATGGAGAAACGGTTCCTGTAGCGACAAACGATACAGATGAAGGTAGGCAAGAAAATAGGAGAACTGAATTTAAAATATTAAGTAAGTAAACTCCTATGGCACTTAAATTATGGCAATTTTTATTTTCAAGTGGTATCCAAACTGGATATGATGATGCCTTAATTAAACGAATTAATTTTTTTAATAAATTTTACTGTGTTACTGTATTAGTTTTATTATTCAGCTCCATTAATTATTTTTTAATAGGAGATTTTTTAGCAGGCTTAATCACCATAGCGCTAATTTTTATTTTTACTATATTATATTTCCTTAACCGTTTAAAACATCACAAACTTGCCATTTCACTACATTTTACATGGGTCAGCTTAGTTATTTTTTATTTTGACTCTTATTCTGGGCTAAAATCAGGTGCTTATTTATTCTACTTTCCATTGTTGGTTGGAATTGCTTTCGGCTTTGATTTACAAAAAGAAAAAAAAATAATTGCTTTTCAGAGTTTATTAATCGTTGTTTTAATTCTAATTAATGTCTCAACAAATTATGAATTATTCAAAAATTCATTTTTAACAGAGGAAAAACAGTATAAAATATTTTTGTTTAATTTGCCTTTTAGTTTAATCTCACTAAGTTATTTTGCATTTATTTTTTCCCAAAATAATTTAGGAGAAAGTTTAGAGTATCAAAAAAGAATTGAGAAGCGTTCACTTTCGGAAAAGGCGACTGAAAAAAGTTTGGCTGAAAAAAATATCTTATTGGCAGAACTTCATCATCGTGTTAAAAATAATCTAGCCATCATCTCTGCTCTTTTAAATTTAAAAATAAATGATGATTTACATATTGACGCGAAAAATACACTCATTGAAAGCAGGAATAGAGTTCATTCTATGGCATTAATTCATAATCAGCTCTACAAAAACAATAATTTAAATAACATTGATTTTGGCGAATATTCAAAAGAATTAATAAAAGAAATTTCTAAATCTTATCCTGGTATTTCAAATACCATCGAAATTAATTGCAATATTAATAACACTTTTTTAAACATTGATGCAGCTATTCCTTGCGCTTTGATTTTAAATGAATTGCTCACGAATTGTTTTAAACATGCATTTAAAGATAGGTCTGCTGGCAAAATTGATATTATCTTTACGAATGAAAAAAATGGTTTTCTTTTGAAGGTAAAAGACAATGGCATAGGATTGCCAATAGATTTTAAAAACAAATATTCACTTGGCTTATCTGTTATAGAAGCATTAACAGGCCAATTAAATGGTGTATCAAATTTTATCAATGACAATGGAGCAACTTACACATTGAATTTTGATTCAGCATTAATTTCCGAAGAAAAAATAAGAACTTATTAAAATATATAATATGAACACAACAATTAAGAAAAAGAGCAGCTTACTAAAAAAAGTTTTGAAATGGTCAGGAATTACTTTCTTAGCATTATTAATTATCATTGCATTGGCGCCATTCCTTTTCAAGGACAAGCTCGTCCAAATAGTTAAAGATGAAGCAAACAAAAGTTTAAATGCAAAAGTTGAATTTGGTGATTTTGATTTAACCCTTATCAGTTCATTTCCTGATTTTAGATTTAAAATAAACAATGTTAGTGTCATTAATATTGAACCATTTGCAGGTGATACACTGGCTTACATAAAACAGTTGTCTTTTGATTTAAACATTAAAAGTGTTATTGCTGGCGATAAATATCAAATAAATTCTTTAATTGTAAATGAACCTCATATTAATGCAACTATTAACAGTAGTGGCAAAGCAAGTTGGGATATCACAAAAGCGAATTCAGATACTGCATCTTCTCAAACGCCAATAGATACAACTGCAACAAAATTTGCGCTAAAACTAAATCAGCTAGAGATTAGTCATGCCAAAATCACCTATAACGATTGGCAAGGAAATACATTTGCAAATTTAAATGACCTAAATTATAAATTGAGTGGCGATTTTACACAAGATATTTTTACCTTAACTAATTTATTGGAAATTGCCGAAACCAGTGCTTCTTATGGTGGGGTAAATTATTTAAACAAAGTTAAAGTTCGGTTTAAGGCCGACTTAAATGTGGATATGCCAAATAGCAAATACACATTTAAAGAAAATGAATTTAATTTAAATGAATTAGGAATATCGTTTGATGGCTTTGTTGCGATGCCAACCGATGATATAAACTTAGATCTAAAATTTGCTGCCAAACAAACTGAATTTAAGTCCATCTTATCTTTAATACCAAGCGTTTATAGTAAAGATTTTGCTCAAGTAAAAACTGAGGGAGCTCTAAAACTAGATGGTTTCGCTAATGGGACTTTACATAGTGAAAAAGATAGTACCAAAAACACTTACCCTTCTTTTGGAATTAATTTAGCAATAATTAATGCCATGTTTAAATATCCTTCCTTGCCAAAATCTGTTAATGATATTAACGTTGATGTGCACGTGGAAAACAAAAAAAATTACCTAGATGCGACAACTGTCGATGTAAACAAATTTCATTTAAGTATGGCAGGAAATCCGATAGATATTTCAGCTCACGTAAAAACGCCCATATCTGATCCAAATTTAGCTGCTGAAATTAAAGCCATCATTGATTTAAATTCTGTAAAAGATTTTATACCATTAGAAAAAGGTGATTACATGAGTGGAATTATAAAAGCCAATATTAGTGCTGCTGGAAAAATGAGCAGTTTGGATAAAAAAGAATATGATAAATTCACTTTGAACGGAAGTTTGGAAATTGATAAAATGAATTATAAAACGAGCACAGTACCGTACGATATTTTATTAAATACTCTGAAATTAAATTTTACAAATAAATATGTTGAATTAGCGTCATTTGATGCCATTCTTGGGAAATCCGATATCAGAGCTAACGGTAAAATTGATAATTTTTTACAATACATTTTTAAAGATTCTTTAATAGCAGGAACTTTCGCCTTCAATTCAAATTTATTAGATATTACACAATTAATGTCTTCTTCTCCAACTGAAACTGTTGCTGCTGCTCCAGTTAAAGCAGATTCGACAGCGATGACTGTGCTTGAAGTGCCTGCCAATATTGATTTTGATTTAAATGCCAATATTGGAAAAGTACTGTATGATAATTTAATCATCGAACATATAGTAGGGAATCTACAAATCAAAAAAAGGAAAGTAGATATGACAAATTTAAAAATGAATTTATTAGGAGGCGGTTTATTAATGAACGGCTATTATGAAACTACTAATCCTAAAAGACCAACTGTAAGCTATAATTTAAAAGCTGAAAATTTTGATATTCAAAAAACATTTGTGGCATTTAATACCGTGCAAAAAATTGCTCCCATCGGCCAATATGCTAAAGGAATATTTACAGCTACACTCGAGAACTTTAAAGCAGATTTAGATACTAAAATGTCTCCCATTTTAGCTTCCTTAAATGGAAATGGCGTATTTAAAACTGCTAAAGTTTCAGTTGGTGGGTTTCCGCCTTTTGTAAAATTAGGAGAAGCTTTGAAAATAGAAAAATTAAAAAACTTGGATATTGAAAACATTGTAGCTGAATACGAATTTAAAGATGGTAGAGTATCATTAAAACAACCTGTAAAAGTTAAAATTGACAAAATCTCAGCAGATATTACTGGCTCCACTGGCTTTGACCAAACCATTGATTACAATTGGAAAATGCTTGTTCCAACTGAGTTATTTGGAAGTGCAGCAACCGGCTTGGTGAGCGGATTACTTGGGCAAGCCAATTCCGCAATAGGTTCAAATATCAGTGTCCCAAAAACCGTTAATATTAATGTAGGGTTTGGTGGAACAGTATTGAAACCAATTGTAAAAACTGGTTTTAAAAATGATAACAAAACTCCTGGGGAAACTGTTACGGGTCAAGTTGTAGCTGAAGTAAAAAATAAAGCAAATGAAGAAGCACAAAAGATTTTAGCTGATGCACAAGCCCAAGTTGAAAAAATAAAAGCCGAAACACAAGCTGCCATAGATAAAGCAAAAACCGAAGGTTATGCTCAGGCTGATGCCTTAGTAGAACAAGCGACTAATCCAATTGCAAAAATTGCAGCTAAGAAAGCAGCGGAACTTGCTAAAAAGGAAGCTGATAAAAAAGCTCAAAAAATATTAGATGAATCAGAAGCGCGCTGTAATAAAATATTAGAAGATGCGAGAGCTAAGAGTAATGCGGCAGCTGGAAAATAAAAGGAAGAGTGATGATTAATATTTCAAAATTAAAAGTTGCCATAGCGACAATCATTTTTATTGTTTCTTGCAAAGTAAGAAATCAAACTTTTACTGCAGAAAGTATTGCGCCAACGGACATTCAGCTAAATGCAATTAAAATGAATTATCCAAATATAATGATGCAAGACTTAATTAATGGTCATGCCATTTATATTGGAGTATGCACTGATTGCCATGGAATGAAAAATATTTATACACGTGATGAAAAACAATGGAAGTATGAAGTTGATAGAATGGCTTCTAGATCTAAATTAACTCATAAACAAAAAGAGGAGCTATATCAATACATCCTTTCTATGATAGCAAGCCATTCTTCAGAAAATAAATAGTTACGAAAGTATTGATACTTAAATTACTTTTAAATTTTTTGGTAGACGTAACTTATTTGTTTAAATTCACTAGATTCGTAAAAACAAAGGTATGTTGCAGATTCGTGAGAATTTATTGGTGTTCAAAGATCTTTTTGATTATTACCTGCCTTTAAAAAATCCTGTATTGATTTTATCAGTCACGCTTTTAATTATTTTATTTGCGCCCTTGGTCCTAAAAAGATTTCAAATTCCTGGAATTATTGGTTTAATTATAGCTGGTGTTATTATTGGGCCTCACACGCTTCATATCATTGAAAAATCAGATAGTTTTGAATTATTTAGCAAAACTGGTTTATTGTATATCATGTTTTTGGCTGGTTTGGAAATTGATATGCAAGAGTATAAACAAAATCGATCGAGGAGTTTAGTTTTTGGGGCCCTTACTTTTTTTATTCCCATCTCAATTGGTTTTTGGGTTTGTAGCAATGTCTTCGAATTTAGCTTGTGGCCTTCCATCTTATTAGCAAGTATGTTTAGTACCCACACGCTATTGAGTTATCCGATTGTAAGCAATATGGGAATTGTTAAAAATAATGCGGTTCAAGTTTCTTTTGGCGGCACTATTATTACAGATAGTGCAGTTTTAATTTTACTTGGTATTATTACGAATGTTGTTGGTGGAGAAATAAATACAGTATTTTGGATACGCTTATTTTTATCATTGGGTATATTATGTTTTTCCGTTCTATATTTACTCCCAAAAATAAGTAGATGGTTTTTTAGAAACATCGAAGGGCAGGCCAGTTCGCAGTACATTTACGTTTTAGCAGTCGTATTTATTTCTGGTTTTTTTTCTGAATTGGCAGGCGTAGAACCCATCATTGGCGCATTTTTGGCTGGTTTATCATTAAATAGGGTGATTCCACATAATTCAATTTTAATGAATAGAGTAATTTTTATAGGTAATACCATTTTTATTCCATTCTTTTTAATTAGTGCTGGGATGTTAGTTGATTTGACTTTATTTTTTAAAGGCACCAATGCTCTTGTATTTGCAGCTATTTTAAGCATAGTTGCTATTTTAACCAAATGGATTGCAGCTCAAGCAACAGGTTTTATTTATAAGTATACAAAATATGAACGCAGGGTTATCTTTGGTTTGAGTTCTTCTCATGCTGCCGCAACATTGGCTGTTATAAAAGTTGGATATGACATTGGATTGTTTGATCAGAATGTTATCAATGGCACCATCATTTTAATTTTGGTAACTTGTTTAGTTAGTTCGTTTGTTACAGAAAGGGCTGCCAGAAAAATTGCAATAGAAGACAATGAAAATTCCACAAAAACAATCGATAAGACGGAACGAATTTTAATACCCATTAGTAACCCAGAAAACATTGCCAGACTAATAGACTTGTCTTTGATTATAAAAGATCCCAAATCGATTGAACCAATTTATCCTTTATCAATTATTGAAGAATCATCTGAAGCTGATGATAAAGTTAACGTGATTAAAAAGGTTATAGACAGTGTTGTTGATCAAATTTCTTCTGGAGATAAAAAAGTTCAAGTATTAAAAAAAGTTGATTTAAGCATTGTTGATGGAATTGCAAGAACGGCAAAAGCATACAGCATTTCAGATATTTTAATCAGTTGGAAAGCTCAGCAAGGTTCAGGAAATATAATATTTGGGAGCATTGCAGATAATTTATTAATCAAAACAAAGCAATCAATTGTAATATCAAAAATTATCCAACCATTCAATACCTTTAAAAAAGTGATTGTTGTTTTATCATCAAATGCTGAACTCGAAAATGGGTTTAATTTAGTTGCAAAAAAAATCAATTATATTTCGAAACAAGTTGGCGTTAAATCCTTGGTTTACGGTCAAGAAAAGACACTTGATGTTTTTTCGAAATTA
The DNA here is from genome assembly GCA_046345275.1 of Bacteroidota bacterium. Classification (GTDB taxonomy): domain Bacteria; phylum Bacteroidota; class Bacteroidia; order B-17B0; family Aurantibacillaceae; genus UBA4416. The sequence goes on along the minus strand of JBKDJY010000042.1, from coordinate 15,911 downwards.
ATAGGAGATAAAAATAAAGAGTTTTATCTATACTCTGTTTTAGAAAATTTTGACGATAATGATATTGTTGAAAAAGCAAAAACGGATAATTTATATGTGTTTTTAAGTAGCAGAAAACAAACCGTTTCGTTTAACTTTCATGTTGACAATATGCCTAAACTATTGAGTAAAAATATTGAATTTGCGAGTTTTGTTTTGTTTTATCCCGAAGCACTTAAATCGTTAAGCGATTCTCAAATAACAGAAATTACTGCACCACCCATTCAAGAAAAGATTGAAAAAATTATTCAATGGAAAGATAAAATCAAACCATTTTTTAAGAACAAATAACGTTCATTGATTAAGCATTTAAAAGAGTTAAAAATGTTTTTCTTAAAAAATGATTTGACATCTTTTTAAGACATGATCATTCAAAAATCTTCAAAAATAAAATCGTTTTGGAGATACCAGTTGTTATTATGAGGTTGTTCTTTTTGTCTCAGCATTGTTTGTTCAGAAAGGTATTCCCAATATAGGTTTTAATATATTCACAATAGGAGAAGCAGCTAAACTTACAAATGTTTCAATCCCAATGTCTTTAAGTATTCCGCCTATTGTATCTAGTCGTGATTTTATGTCCTTCCCTTTGTCTAGTTGCTTAATAGCATTTTCAATTTCTGCACTTAATTCTTCTTCTTGCTCCTGATTAAGTTTCGCAAGGTCTGCCTTGAGTAGAGAAAACAGTTCATTAATATTTTCTTTTGTATAGGTTATTTGTTGTGTCTGAATTGAGTTATTTGTATTTTGTTGAATCTGTGCGGTTGCATTTTCGCCAAGTAAAATCGTGTTGTGATGGATTTGAACTGGATAGTAAGGATCTTCTTCAAGGCTTTCCAAATATTTTACGCCAAGTTGAGTTATACTGAATTGTTGGAGTAATAATCTAATATATCCAACTTCGTTGTCTGAAAAGTATTTAACTATTGCGTCCACTTCTTCTTGATTTAAACCAAGTCGTTCACCTAAAATGTAACCACTTCTTTCTTCGTCATTTTTTATAAACTCCTTTGTCTGCATATTATACTTATGATGCTTTGCAAGTCTAAAATATGCACTTATTGGCGAAGTTGGACTTCTTTCTTTAGCTTCTTTATAAACTTCATAAAGAAATTTATTTCGTTTCTGTTTTTCTTCTTTGAGGTTCATTCGTTAAATAATTTTCGTTTACTTATTCCTTGTGTTTCGGTTTTCCAAGCATCTCGCATAACGGGAACATTAACTTTGTTTATCCTATCTTACATAATAATGATGTCGTTATTTAAGCTATCCTTTGTATAAAGGAAGTTTACAAACTTGAACAATGAAAAAGTTGAAACAGATCCAGGCTTTTTTTCTGTCTTCAATTTTTTAGGTTGTTCAGGTTGTTTTTCTTCAAGATGGTTGATTAGTTGGGGAGGTTTGTTGTAATCGATTACTTGATTTTGAGGCGCTGTATTTGCAGATTGAACTTTAAATAAACCAATGAACAAAATTATATAACATGACAAGACAATTTTCATGATGGTTTTTTTATCAAAAGTAGTTTTTTTATAAATAATTGCAAATTATCCGATTTTACTCCAAGAGCTTTTGCTTTGCGCCAATAAAGTTAATTGATTGAGGAGTAATTGATTTTCAGGATGTGTCAAACTCTCATCTTCGTTTAAAATCGTTTGTGCAGCAGATCGTGCCAATTGTAATATTTGACCATCCTGAACCAAATCGGCAATTTTAAAATCTAAAACGCCACTTTGCTGCGTTCCATCCAAATCTCCAGGCCCACGTAATTTTAAATCTACTTCGCTAATTTCGAAACCATCGTTGGTTCTTACCATGGTTTCCATTCTTAATTTACTATCTGCACCAAGTTTATAAGATGTCATTAACACACAAAAAGATTTATCGGCCCCCCTACCTACTCTTCCACGCAATTGATGTAATTGTGCTAAGCCAAATCTTTCCGCACTTTCAATTACCATAACGCTTGCATTTGGTATGTTTACGCCCACTTCAATTACGGTAGTAGCAACCATTATTTGTGTTTGTTTTTGAATAAATCGTTGCATTTCAAAATCTTTTTCCTTTTGTTTAAGCTTTCCATGCACGATGCTTATCTGATATTGTGGGGGTTTGAAATCATCCACTAAGCAGTCGTAACCATGTTGAAGATTTTGAAAATCAAGTTTTTCACTTTCTTGAATCAAAGGATAAACCACATAAATCTGCCTTCCTAAAGCAATTTGTTCTTTCATAAAACCAATGAGACGCAGCCTTTGATTTTCCATAAAGTGCATTGTTGTTATGGGTTTTCTTCCAGGAGGAAGCTCGTCAATAATGGATGTATCTAAATCCCCATACAATGTCATTGCCAATGTGCGGGGAATTGGCGTAGCCGTCATAATTAAAACATGAGGAGGTTGTCTGTTTTTTTTATGCATTTTTCCACGTTGTTCAACACCAAAGCGATGTTGTTCATCAATAACAACTAAACCTAAATTTTTAAAAATTACGGCATCTTCAATTAAAGCGTGAGTTCCAATTAATAGATTGATTTCGCCAGTTTCCAAATCTTGATGTAAAATTTTGCGCGCCTTTGTAGTTGAAGAACCAGTAAGTAGGGCAACTTTTATTCCAATGGGTTTAACTAATTCCGAAATTGTGTCAAAGTGTTGCTTTGCTAGTATTTCGGTAGGAGCCATTAAACAAGCTTGGAAATCATTGTCTATGGCCAGTAACATGCTTAACAAAGCTACCAGAGTTTTTCCACTTCCTACATCTCCTTGCACCAAACGACTCATTTGTTTTCCAGAACCCATATCAATGCGAATTTCTTTTACCACTCTTTTTTGCGCATTGGTCAATTCAAAAGGTAAGTGATTTTTATAAAACAAATTAAAAGCATCGCCAACTTTAGAAAACACAAAACCTTTTGTAGTTATATGTCTGAGGTGATTTAATCTTAAAAGTTTCAGTTGGTTATAAAAAAGTTCTTCAAATTTTAATCGGAATTTTGCCTTTTCTAGTTGTTCTTTGGAATCAGGAAAATGAATTTGTTTCAAAGCATCAAGTTTGGAAATCAGCTTAAAATCATGAATGATACCTGAAGTTAATGTTTCTTTAATATTTTCTGTGGTGAGTAAATGACTCAGAATACGTTGTGCTTTTTTTATTCCTTCACTATCCAAAGTTTTTAATTTTAACTTTTCTGTACTGTGATAAACTGGCTGAAATGCTGATTGCTGAGCCAAAATTTCTTTTGATACAACTTCAATGTCAGGATGAGAAATATTAAATTTATGATTAAACAAAGTTGCTTTCCCGTAAACTATATATTCTGTTTGTAATTTTAATTTTTCTGACATCCATTTATGTCCTTGAAACCAAACTAAGTCGATAACTCCAGTTCTATCTCTAAATTTTACAACCAATCTTTTTGAACGCTTTTCACCTATGATTTCCATGCTTTCTATAAAGCCTAGGAGTTGATAAGAAACCCCATCTTCGTTTACTTCATTAATTTGAAAAAACTTAGTTCTATCAACATAACGAAAAGGATAATGAGTCATTAAATCTTGATAGGTATAAATATGCAATTCTTTTTGTAACGCTTCGGCGCGCATCGGACCAATTCCTTTTAGGTATCCAATTGGGGTTGACAAAAAAGTTTGGCTCATATTCACGAGTAACAAAAATAGTATTAGATTTTTGTTAATACAATTACTGTTTTTATCATCATAGCACTCATAATCTGTTTTATTTTTGTTCAGTGAGAATGTTGTTTATATCCGTTTTTATAGGACTTACTATTTTTGGAAAAGCTCAATTTTTAGATACGATCAAATCATTGACCAATAAAAAACCTAATATTGGCATTCGTTTGGAATCAAGGTTTTCTTTTTTAAGGAATGAACTTGTAAAAGTTTCTGGGTTTAGAGTAGGATTAATTTTTCAAAAAAAGTTAAAAGTAGGCATTGGTTATAGCTGGCTAAGGTCCAATGTAAGCGATGACTTGGAAATAATAAATTCTCTTGGAAATAAAGAAATTGTAAAAAATTATTTGAAGTTTGGCTATGTGGCATATTATACAGATTTTGTTTTTTATAAAACAAAACGTTGGCAATTAAGTGTGCCTTTGCAGTTAGGAACAGGCTTGGCATGGTTTCAATATGTTAACAACAATGCCAAGGTTGAATCAAAAAAACATATTTTGCTCTTGTATGAACCAGGAATTTCTGTGCAATTTAAATTAACAAGATGGGTTGGTTTAGGCACTGATATTGGATATCGATTTACTTTAAAAAACACCAAACGCATCGGTGAAAAATTAAATTCACCAACGTATGGTTTTAAATTAATGTTATGGTTCGACCAACTATTTTATCTGATAGCACCAACGCATGAGCTTTCAAAAAAATATGGCCCTGCCGAATGGTAAAAATATTAAATAGGAATAAGGATTTTTTAAAATTGAAAATAAATAAATGGCTGCATGTTTCCACTGATTAGCTGGTAAATAAAAAACACAGCAATGATAACGAATACACTCATCATTGGCAGTGGTAATTTGGCAAACCATAGCCTGTAATTTTCTTTTATACGTTCAGGTATCCAATGGATTAAATATCCACAAAGCATTACTAAAAATACCATCCGATAACCTTTTATTATTTCAAAAAATAAATTGCCATCAAAATGATTACTAAGTCTATCAAAAATTAAATAAACGGTTTCTAAACTATCACTTCTAAAAAAAATTCTGGTAAAACTGATGAAACTTAAAGTGATTAATACCATGATTATTTTTATAAACCATGATGTAGAATTTTTAAATGGCGAATAATTTTTCCAAAATTTATGAATAACTAAACCTATGCCATTTAATCCTCCCCAAATAATAAACAGCCAAGAGCTCCCGTGCCAAAAGCCTCCTAAAAGCATTGTAACAAGTAAATTAATATTTGTATCAATGCTTTGCCTAATTTTTGACGAGAAATAAAACATAAGAACAAAAATAATAGCCATAAATAACAATAAAAGCAATAACCAAATTTCTCCAGTCAGCAGTATTAAAACGATGGATAAAAAAATAATGCAAATGTAGGAAGCTACTGTGCCTTTTTTATTTCCACCCAAAGGAATGTATAAGTAATCTTTTAGCCAGGTAGAAAGTGAAATGTGCCAGCGTTTCCAAAACTCGCTGACGTCTTGAGCTTTATAAGGAGATTTAAAATTTGTTTTTAGCCGATAGCCTAACAGTAAGGCAATACCAATTGCGATATCTGTATAACCACTAAAATCGGCATAAATTTGTAATGAATAACCAAAAATTCCAAATGTTGTTTCTAAACCAGAATAATAATTTGGATTTTCAAAAATGCGATCAACGTAATTAATGGCAATGTAATCTGCCATTATTTTTTTGCATAAGCCGTTTATTATCCAAAAAATGGAAAGCCCAAATTCTTTTCTTTGCAAATTATAAGGCTCATAGATTTGATATAAAAATTCGTTGGCTTTAACAATTGGCCCCGATACCAAGTGCGGGAAAAAGCATACAAAAAAACCATAATCAAATATTGATTTAACGGGTTGCACTTTTCCTCTATATAAATCGATGGTATATGAAATGGATTGAAAGGTGAAAAAAGAAATTCCTACTGGTAAAATTAATTTATCAATGGGATCATGGGTTCCTAAAAACGTATTACTAAATTGAGAAAAATGGTTGAAAAATGAAATATTTAAACCTGCAATCTGATTAATGCTATCAGCAAAGAAATAGGCATACTTAAAATAACACAATAAAAATAAATTGATAAGAATACTGAACGTGAGATAAATTTTTTTCGAATTTTCATTTTTACTTTTATGAATGAAGTTCCCCCAATTATAATCACTGATAATGGTAAATACGAGTAAAATTAAAAACACGCCACTCGTTTTGTAATAAAAAAATAGACTTATCAATAATAAATAAAATGTGCGTAACGTATTTTTCCTATAAATCAGAGAATAGAAAGCCAATACAATGATAAAGAAGCCCCAAAAGTAAAGCTGAGTAAATATAATCGGCGCTCCTTTCTTATAAAGAAAATAAGGCTTTAAATATGTTATCAAATCATTTATTGAAAGCATGTTTGATTATCTTGATTATTTAACCTATCTATTTTTATTTTTTAAGGCCTTTATTTTTTTATTTTAGAGTTGGCGTAATAACTTTTATTGATTGCTTCTAACATTAATGTAGCTAAAATGGTGTACCCTTTACGATTAAAATGAACTTTATCTTTTGAAGCTAAACCTGCTTTAAACCACTTGGAAATAGACTTAAATCCGCCCATTACAGAATACAAATCATAAACAGCAGTATGGTGTTTTTCCATCAATTCAAATATTGCTTCTTGCGCTTGTTGAGGTCGTTTGTTGGGTGTTTTTTTATTAAAATAATTATCTGTAACGGTTGTAAATAAAAAACTGCAATTGGGAGAGGCTATTTTTACTAGTGAAATTAAGCTGTCATAATTTGCCATGTATTGTTTTTTTGTAAAATTTTTATCATGCGTATCATTCACACCTAATGAAAAAATAACCAAATCTGGAGCCAATGACGAAAGCTCGCATACAAATTCTTGACATCTCAGGTATGAAGAAGTACTTGCACCATTTACACCAATAGATGCATAATAAAAACCAGGATTTGAATTTTCTATGCTAAATCCGCGCAACATAAAGTTAGGAATAATGGTGTCTTTCCTTTTTAAACTGAAATTAATAGAATCGAGATAAGTTTCAAAAACAAATTCAGTATAACTTTTTTCAATAAAATCTTTGCGTTCAAAAAAGACGCTCGCTTGATTTGTAATTGAAATCTCGAAACTTGGATTAAAATTATGATATATTTTTACTGAATTAAATGATTGATGATGCGTATTTGGTAACATTTTAAATCCAAACGTATTCGTACTATCATTTGTTATTCCAGCCATTCCAGCCATTCCAAGATTTTCACACATTTCTTTAGAAAGCGAATTGCGTTTTCTAATCCAATTACCAGTTGTAAATGATTTAAAAAAATGTGGGCTATTTGATTTAACGATGGCAAATGGAAAAACAAAAGTTCCACCACCTTTAAAATCACCCATCTTTTGAAATCCATCCATTAACACTTCTGTCCAAAACCCAGCTTGAATATGAGATCCGCCAAAATGAACGATGGAAATTTTCTTCTTCTTCCCCTCTCTTAAGCTATCCATTTTTTGATATAAATTCATGATTTGTGAACTGTCTTTACTGAGGTGTAAAACACTTTTATCATATTTAATAAAAGGATATTCTTGAGCTTTTGAAAATAGTGTAACAAGAATGAATGCGAGTACTGAAATTGAATTTGTAGTTATTTTATGGGTTCTCATCTATTCAATTTCTTTTATGTTTTAATATATAATTGTTATAATCATTCATCAATGAAGCATGTAGCAAAACGGCTATTTTTCTTGCTCCAACTGGACTGAAATGAACATAATCTTTTGCGGCAATGCCTAAGTCAACCCAACTAACCATGCTATTTTTCCCACCCATGCAAGCATACATGTCAAAAAAAGCGCAGTTGGTTTCAAATGCTGTTTTTCTGAGAGCATCTCGTAAATTCTCCACTTGAGGATGCGTTTCATATGCTTCACCAATTTTCACGCTCATATCAGCCGGACCAACTACCAATATTGACGTTTGTGGAGCTATTTTTTTTATGATTTGAATTTGAAACTTTAAATAATTACCAAAACTGACTGTCTCCTCTTTTGTTTTTATATATGGTAACACATTTCCTCCAAACTGAAGAATAATTAGTTTTACATTAAGATTGCTATAAAACTGCTTGAGTTGTTCAAAATTTATTTGATTGAAAAATGTGCCAGAGCTGCCCCGTAAGCCAATATTGTCAACCATGACGCCTTTACTACCTTCTAAAGAAAGCCCATAAAAATCGGGGCTATCTTTCCCTTTAAATTTAAATTCAAGCAATAATGGCTTTTGATTTAAATTAAATTCTTTGATGTTAAAATTTCCATTTGCTAATAAGGAGTCAGAATTATTTAATGATCCATTTTCAAACAATTCGATGTGTGTTTTTGTTTGAGCGCCTCCATAATATAATTTACAATTGCTAAATGCAGAAGCTTTAGGTCCACCGTTTTTTGTAGTCACAACTTTAACCCAAGCGGTTTTGTAATCAGTGGTGTCGGATAATGCTTTATAATCGGTAAATCTAGTCAACAGTGCCAATGCACCAAAATGATTATGTTTTACGCGTTTATCTTTAACAGTAAAAACGGTGTATTTATCCCAATTTTTACTCCAAGATAATTTATTAATAACACTTGGCGTTACTGGCATAAATGAAATCAGTCCAGGCCCTTCCCCTCCAAATTGATTTTGCAGCTTTAGTCTTAAATAATCACTAATTCTATCTCCTTCTATTTGAGAATCGCCGTAATGCAATATGCGAACACTTTTAGGCTCATTTGATAAATTCCAAAGAGAATTAAAAAAGTTGTCTAATGAATTTTTAAAATTATTCTTGTATTGAATATTCGTTTTCACAGAGTCTTCAGCGTCTTTTAAATTCTCGAAGTTTTCTGCTTTTGTATTTTCAATCATTGTAGAAATTGAATCCGTTTTTTTGGTAGGTAATGTGTCTAAATTATTAGAAATAGAATCTGTTTTAAATACAGCGTACATTTTCTCTTCTTTATCAGCCAAGGCAATAATCTTTGAGATATCTGTTTTTAAAGGTTTTTCTGAAAAAAATAAAGAATGGAAGGTTGGATATTTAAATGTAAAGTTTTGACTAATTAAAATTCCATTTGGTGGAAAGACGTAACTAAGGAAGGCCAAAAGAGAGGCTGTTATAATAAAAAAAAATAGTGTATGGATTGGCTTATGCAATATTTTTATTTTCTTTCACAAGATGCTAAAACTTTAAATGGCAAAGTAAAATCCAATAATTAGTTTTTCACAATATGATTGTAAATAAAGTATTTAAAGGAATAAAATTCCATCACTTAATATTAGACAAAATAGCACGTTTCTTTACTAAAAATGATTACTTTTACACCCCTTAGAAAATTATTAAAAAAGAAAAGATGAATATTTCAAAAAAAGACATTGATGCTTTAAACGCAGAACTAAGCATTACCATATCACCAGAAGATTATGAAGTCAAAGTTGAAAGTGCGATTAAAAAAATTCAAAAAAAGGCCACATTGCCCGGATTTAGAGAAGGGAAAGTGCCAGTGGGCTTAATCAAAAAACAATATGGAAAAGGAATTTTAGTTGAGGAAATTAATAAAATATTAAGTACAGCCTTACAATCTTATATTACAGATAACAACCTTGAAATATTGGGAAATCCAATCCCTAAAGAAGATCATGTGATTGATTTTGAAAAGCAAACGGAATGGACTTTTAAATATGAAATAGGGCTAAGTCCAACATTTGACGTTAAATTGGATAGTTCTCAATCTTTCACATACAACACCGTTAAAATTGATGAAGAATTAGTTGAAAAATACTTGAAGGATGTAAAACGTAATTATGGCAAACCTTCAAATCCAGAAATTGCTGCTGAGAATGATGTTTTATACATTGACATTGTTGAATTAGATGCTGATAATAATGTTGTTGCTGGAGGTGTTTTCAAATCAACAAGTATTGGAATCGACAAATTAAAAAACGAAGCGGTTAAATCAAAATTGATTGGCACAAAAATCGAATCGAAATTTATATTTAATGCAAATGAATTATATGATTCAGCAATTGATAAATCAATATCATTAGGTATAGACAAAGAACTAGCAGAAGAGTTTAATGCTAATTTACAAATTACAGTTCGCAATATTGCACGCATGGAAGATGCTGAATTGAACCAAGAATTATTTGATAAATTATATGGGCCAGGAAAGGTAAATTCTATAGAAGAATTCAGAGATAAAATAAAAGCAGAACTAACACTCATGTTTGAGCAAGATACAGATCGGAAATTTGCAGAAAACGTTGAAAAGACTTTAATTGAAAGGGTAAACATTTCTTTACCTGATGATTTTTTAAAACGCTGGTTGTTGGCTGTTAACGAAAAACCTTTAACTAAAGAACAACTTGATAAAGAGTATCCAGCATATGTAAACTCCATGAAATGGAAATTAATTGAGAATAAAATTATAAAAAACAACAACATTTCTGTGGGTATTGACGAGGTAAAAATTGAAGCTGGAAATTTTGCTCGATCTCAATACGCTCGTTACGGACAATCTCCTGACGAAGCGGAATTAGAAAAATTAACAGATTCTATTCTGTCAAAAAAAGATACAACTCAAAAAATATTTGAAAACTTGTATAGTAAAAAAGTATTAGATGTTTTAAAAACCAATTGTAAATTGGAAACCAAAGAAGTAAGTTATAATGAATTTTTTGGTATTTCTAACTAAACTTATTTACCGATAAGATGTTAACTATTTTTAATGGCTGGTGTTTACATAACTAAAGTTTCAAAATTTTTACCCAATGATCCGATTTCAAATGATGAAATTGAAACTTATTTGGGAATGATTGATGGCATTCCTTCTAAAGGAAAAAATATCACCTTACGAAACAATGGTATTAAAAGTAGATATTATTCCATCGATAAAAATGGAAAATCTACGCATTCTAACGCGAAGATGACAGCTTTGGCGATTGAGCAATTAGTAGATGATAATTTCACTCAAAAAGATATTGAATTGCTCGCTTGCGGAACAACCTCGCCAGATAATTTATTACCCTCACATGCAGTAATGGTTCATGGCGAATTAAATTGTGGCCCTGTAGAATTATTATCTGCTGCTGGAGCCTGCTGTTCTGGCATGCAAGCATTAAAATATTCTTATAATTCAATTTTGGCAGGCAGTTCAAAAAACGCTGTTGTTACTGGCTCTGAAAAAATATCTTCCATCATGTTAGCCAATCATTTCGAAAAAGAAACCGAGCGATTAGCAGAATTGGATAAAAATCCATTCATATCTTTTGAAAAAGATTTTTTACGATGGATGCTCTCGGATGGTGCTGGTGCTTTTTTATTAGAAAGAGAGCCTAGAAAGACGACTTCACTAAAAATAGAATGGGTTGAAATAAAATCATTTGCCAATGAACTTCCTACTTGCATGTATGCAGGCGCTGATTTAAATGAGGACGGAAGCACAAGAGGCTGGAAAGAATTCAACTCTGCTGAATGGTTAGAAAAATCTATTTTTGCATTTAAGCAAAATGTGAAATTGTTGGGGCAAGAAATCGTACCCATAGGTGCAAAATATTTGAAAGAAATTATTGAAAAAAAGAATTTGAATATTGCTTCCATCAATTATTTTTTACCTCATTTATCTTCCGAACTATTTAGAAAAAAAATAGCTGAAGAGCTTGTAAAATCTAATATTGATATTCCTCAACATAAATGGTTCACTAATTTAACGAGCTTTGGAAATGTTGGTTCTGGCTCAATTTTTTTAATGATTGAAGAATTGGTAAACTCAGGAGAATTAAAATCTGGTCAAAAAATACTTTTAATGGTTCCTGAAAGCGCCCGGTTCACCTATGCTTATAGCTTATTAACGGTTTGCTAAATTGTTATCAATGAAAAAAGAAGACACTCCTCAAGACCCCTCCGCACTTGTTGGTGTAACACGAGACGTTTGCTATGTGAAAGATGAGAATGGAAAATACACAACAGATTTAAGCATTGGTTGGGATATAAAAAAACAAGCACTCGATAATGCTTGGGAAGACATCCATGATCGCATTACTGAAGCAGCACTTTTAGTTAAAACTGGAAAAAAAAGTCCAGTTTATTATTTTATGGAATTACGATTAATGGATCTATCAGTATTATCAGGATATACAGGGTTTTGGCAATTTACAATTAAGCGCCATTTTAAACCTGAAACTTTCAAAACGCTGAATGACAAAGTGCTATTAAAATATTCGCAAGCATTTGATATTTCAGTTGACGAGCTTAAAAATTTTAATGGATAAAATTATTTTACCATATCAACACATACAAACAGCGCATTGTGAAAATGGTGTTGGAACTGGTTTACTTAAACATCATGGTTTAAATTTTATGACTGAACCTTTATTGTTTGGGTTAGGCTCAGGAATTTTTTATATACACATTCCTTTTTTAATGATTAATAATGGCCCTGCAATTTCTTATCGCAGTATGCCTGGCTTAATTTTTAGTAGAGCTAGTAAATTATTAAATGTAAAAGTAAATCGTAAAAAATTTAATTCAGAAAAAGAAGCGGTTGATTATTTAGATTCTCAAATTAAGATTGGAAACCCAGTTGGTTGCCAAGTTGGAGTTTTTAATTTACCCTATTTTCCTGCAGAATATAGATTTCATTTTAACGCCCACAATTTAGTTGTGTATGGTAAAGAAAATGGAAATTATTTAGTAAGTGATCCCGTGATGGAAACGGTTACCGAACTTTCTGAAAAAGACATGTTAAAAGTTCGTTTTGCAAAAGGCCCACTAGCACCCAAAGGACATGTGTATTATCCTAAAAACGTCAAACCAGTTTCTAAAGAACAAATTCAAAAGGCTTTAAATAAAGCCATCAAACGTTCAGCATTTGATATGCTAAATATACCAGGTCATATTTGCGGAGTGGATGGCATTAATTACACCGCAAAACAAATTAGAAAGTGGAGAGATAAATTAGGCCCAAAAAAAGCTGCTTTGTATTTAGGACAAATTGTTAGAATGCAAGAGGAAATAGGAACAGGCGGAGGAGGGTTTCGTTTTTTGTTTGCAGCATTTTTAGAGCAAGCATATGCTTATATTCCCAATGAAGAATTATTAAAATTATCAGATGAATTTACCAAAGCTGGTGATTTGTGGAGAGCTAGTGCTGTGAATATGGGGCGAATATATAAAGGAAGGTTAAACGATCAAAAAGATTACGAACAATCTGCTGATATGTTGGATGAAATTGCTGCGATAGAAAAGCAAGCATTTAAAAATATCAAAAAATTAAATTTAAAATAACCGCTTCCAAACTCATTGCTAAGCATCATTTTATTCCTACTTTTCTATTGTTAAATTCGGCTGTTTAAATGGTTGCCTGAAATTAAAAATCTCAGCAGTCGTGAGTTATTGTTTTAGTTTTTTTTAATCAGATTATTGACGAAAAACCGTCACAAAACCATTGTATCTTTTTTCATCTGGCACATCTAACAAATAAAAGTAAGTTCCATCAGATAGCCCTTCACCTTTCCATTCATTATTATAATTAGGGGTTTCATAAACTTTTCTTCCCCATCTGTCAAAAATAATCAAACTAGAATTTGGATGTTGGTCAATGTTTTTAATAGTAAACAACTCATTCACGCCATCCCCATTTGGAGTAATGATATTTGGTATTTCAACAGGACAAGGTGGTAAAACGGTTATTACTTCGTATGCATATTTTATGTAACTACAACTATCAATTACGCTAACACTTATTGTGTATGTTCCTTCAGATGAAGGGCTTGTATAACTTAAATTTTGCGTATTTGAAATAGGACTGCTATTTCCATCAATAAACCAATTGAAATTGTACTTTGGATAGCCACCACTTGCAACACTTGATAGGTTAAATGGCGTATTGGCACAAGTTTTAGAAGAATCTAAAATAGAGATAGCTAAATTATCTACAAGATTTTTTATAACAACCGTATCACTTGTTGGAATTGCACAAACACCATTTACGTTCACAACCAATGTAGTTGTTATGTTTGAAGTTGCTGTATAGCTAGAGCTTGTGCCAATAGATGTAGGGTCAGATATTGCTGTCTAATTATAGGAATAAGGTTCGCCTGTATTTCCTGGTGTTGCAGAATTTACGATGGTTGAAAAGACATGGGATTTATTTAAACACTTCGTAAAATCTTGCAAAGACGAAATCAGCAAATTAGCTTTAGGGATTACTGTAACCGTAACCGTTTTACTGTTTGGAGCGGCGTTACAAGGTGATGTACCAGTTACAATATAAAAGTTATCTCCAATGACAGTTGGAGTTACCGAAATTGATGCCGTGTTTGCAATTGGCACTATACTACCATTTTGGCTATAAGACCAGTTATAATTGAAAGAGCCACTGACAGATAAATTTAATGAGCTTCCATCACATATGATTGATGAAGTTGGCACAGTTGTCAAATTGATAACACTTGACTTATAAAGAATGTTAACTGTTTGAGTTGATGTACATAATCCTTGCGGATTTGTTACGGTAATTGAGTATACAATAGGAACATTATCTAATGGTGGGGCAGTAAAAGTAGGAACTATTTTTATAGAGTCATTTCCATAATTGGCTGTGATGCTGCCATTTGAAGAAACGGAATATGCAGAGGTTGGCAAAATAAAAGGACAATATCCGAAGCGCATATTTGGCAACATTTTTGAGCCATTAAGCATTGCGCCACTATTATTTGCTAATTGCGTTCCAGCACAAACTGGCGTAGCAAATTCTCTATAAAACATCGCAGAAGTATATGGCATTTGCTTTAATTCAACCGAAACGTTTCTGCTAAAACTAAAAGGCACGTCCATGCCAAAACAAACTTCAATGATGACATTTGAATAACCATCCCAGATAAAGCTTTGCGTAAAGTTATGCGTAACCCATCCAGTTGCCAAAGTTTGGGAGGCTGTTGAATAAACCGTTGTTAAACCATTTATAAATGCTACAGGAATTATACCAGAAGGACTAGGCAAATCATTTAAACTTGAACAACCCATTTTTATACTAAAATTTGGGTAAGTCGTTATACTAAAATTTAAATTTAAAACATTAAAGGCCAAGCTCGAAATTTTTCCAGCTGAAATCCCTGCTGCGTTTAACTCAGCTTTTCTAACTAAAAACTGGTGCTTTGCATAAGTGGCAAAATTACCATATGGTGTTGGGTATCGATTCGAATTATTAAAAGTAAATGGCCCAGTATTAAACAATTGTGTTTCTGGACTTGAGCATACTGAAGGATCTATTCCACAAACCGCTTGAGCTGGATTTGGGCCAAATTTTAAATAAACTTTTGCTGTATCTGTAGGAAAGCATAAAAGAGTGTTGGTTGCACTTACAGTAAAATTTGTTTGTATTGTTGAAACTGCAAATGTATTTGTGTAAATACAGACCCCATCATTAATTACTGCGGTATAAACTCCAGCGGCTAAAGGAGAAACGGTTACAAATGTCGAAGCTGTTGCCGTGTTTAATACAACTGATGAACTTTCTGGACCAGTTACGTAATATTTATAAGGAGCAGGAAGCGACGTGTTTAAATTTAAACTTGCTGACCCATTTGTACTACCTGGACAGACATTTGAAATACTTGATAAAAAAGCTGTACCTCCTGATATTGATGTTAAAGTGTATATAACGGAATCTTTACATCCAAAAGCGTTCTTATAAACTGCTGTATAAACATCACCAGCTATCGCGGATGGGATATATAAGGTATCATTAATTCCAATTGGCGAAGGAATGAGTGTTTGAGAAAGCGCTGGCCCGCCATACCATTGAAAATCTGACCCACCAACAATTGGAATAATGGCAGATGTTCCACAAAAAGGTGTATTTTGAGCACTGAACAAAGGAGGAGAAACCCCGATGTCAATATCAGCAGAAGCTACGCCGCAGGTTGTTGATGCAACTAATACATTATAAGACCCAGATGCTAGGCCTATTGCAGTTTGTCCTGTTCCGACGACTGAACCAGTTGTTGGTCCAGAAGTGCTAGTCCATGTGTACGTGTAAATACCATTGCTACCTCCGGCCAATACGCTAGCACTGCCAGAGTTACCTCCAGCACAAGAACTAGTT
>JBKDJY010000041.1:0-14785 GCA_046345275.1 Bacteroidota bacterium | reverse complement strand
ACCCCATACCGCACTACAATTCAAGTCCCCCATCCAATTTTTAGCCCAAAATGCCTAGCTTGCTTTCTCTAGTTTTGGATGGCCCAGTTTTTGGGGAAGCTTACACACCCAGCTCTATGCCGTGCTGCGCAGCACAGACTTCACCCACCTGGAGCTGGACAGCCGCTGCTACCCCACCATGGACACCGCCCGTGCCATGCAAGACGTCAACCGTGTTCATACCGGAGAGGGCAGCCTGGCAACCCCTTACCTAGGCACGGGGGTGCTAGTGGGTGTGGTGGACCATGGCTATGAGTGGAGCCACCCGGCCTTCTTTAGCCAAGATGGCCAGCGCTACCGTGTGCTGCGCGTGTGGGACCAGCACCGCACCGTGGCGGCCACACCCCCCGCAGACTATGACTATGGCCACGAAATGATAGGCCAAACAGCCCTGCTGGCAGCGCCTATAGACAGTGTGGCGGGTTTCCATGGTACGCATGTCTTAGGCATAGCGGCCGGTAGCGGCCTGGGCAGTGGCAAAGACCGCGGCATGGCCCCCGATGCCGATATTGTACTGGTCTCCTCGCCATTTACCCGTTCCAGTATACTAGATGGCATTCGCTACCTCTTTGCGCAGGCAGATGCCCTGGACAAGGACATGGTCATCAACCTAAGCATTGGGGGCTTCTTGGGGCCACGCGACGGCACCAGTACCTTTGACCAAGCAGTGGGCGAACTGGTGGGCCCCGCCTTTTGGGTAGGTGCTGTTAGCGGTTCGTGCTTCTTTTATTGTCCAAGTCATTTGTTCATTGTTTGATGATTTTGTAGTTATAGAAACCTGTTTTTGTTTGAGCTTTTATGAAATACGTCCCATTCGAGTAGTTTGATAGATTAAACTGGTTTTGGATGGTCTCTTTTATTAACTGACCCTGTAAGTCGTATAACTTTATACTCTGAATAGTCTGGTTTGGTATTTCAATATGGACAAGTCCATTAGTTGGATTTGGATAAACGGTAATCAGTTCCTCTGAAATTGTATTTTCAGTTATACCTACAGGGTTATTTATCAAAGTGGAAAGTAACTCAATGGAAACTTGAAAAGCTTGGGCAGGGTTTTGATTGATAAGAACACATATGATTATTCCTGTTGCAGTATCATATACCATAGAAGAATTATATCCACCCCATATTGTTCCACCATGCTGCCATACTGTTCTGCCTAGCACATTTGTGTTGTAAAGTCCAATTCCATAATTGCCTGAACCAACAAATGTAGTCAGCTCATTAAAAGAGTTCTGATTTAATACTTGACCATTCATAAGTGAATGATACCAACTTGCCATTTCTCCAGATGTTGAATACATAGCACCAGCTGACCATGCAACACTATTAAGAGCTTTCCTTGGTGTTGAAAATTTGTCTACTCCACCTTGCCATGGATGGGCTATAGTATTTAGAACGCTGTCATAAACACCTAAAAATGTACTGTCAAGTTGCAAAGGAAAAAGAATACTGTCTCTTAGAAGTTGACCAAAACTTTGCCCTGTTGCACTTTCTGCAACCATGCCTGCCAGAATATAATTTGTATTACAGTAATTCCAACTAGTCCCAGCAGCAAACAAAGGAGTGCCAACCCAAGACATTACTTCTGTTGGTGTGAAAATACGATTAGGATTAGTTAAAATTGAGTCAGCGTATCCAACCACATTATTTACATCAGCTAAACCGCTTGTATGATTGAGAAGTTGACGTATAGTTATGTTTGGGTTGACGTTGTTAAAAGCTGGAAGATATTGGTGTAAAGAGTCATTAAGATTTATGATATTATTTTCCGTTAGTTTTAAAAGCAAAACACCTGTAAATAATTTCGTGTTACTCCCAATTCCAAATTCCATGTCGGAAGTAATGGGAAAACCTGAATGAGATATTCCAGTAACTCCTTTCCAAGTTCCAACTCCAGGGTAAATTACACTTGCTGAAATGCCTTTTAAATTGTTTGCCGTCTTAATGCTGTCAATTTTATTCTGAAGTTTATTTGCTAAAACTGGGTCAAACGTCTGTGCATTTACAATAAATGTAAAACTCAAAAGAGTTACTAATATGCTACCAGTTTTTTTCATTTCATTTAATTCTTTGTAGTCTTTAGATGTTCAATGTTCTGTCAGGTTTAATCGTGTCTGCTTTTTTAGCATGACCGCTAACGGTTCTCGGCTTGGCGATGTGGCGGATTTTTAGCACAAAAGTTTAATAGAATTACTGCTGTTGAACTTTGCACAAATGTTTCATAGAAGCAGTTCAGCCGCCATATTGCCAAACCGATGTTAGCGGGTCGTTGTTTTTTCATTCGTCTATTTTAATTTCCATTTTTTCAGTCCGCCTATCAAAAATAAAAGTCCGATAAAGACTGCAATTAGTGAATAGGTTATTTCCAAAAATTGATTTGCTTGTTTTTTTTCCAAGTCAAAAATGAGTTCTCCAATTCCACGAAGAAGATAAATTCCTGCTATCGCAAAAATTACTGGTTTTAAAAGTGGAAGTGGTCTAAACTTATTGTCAGCAGAAAGTCCGTACAAACCAAAAATGAAAAATACGATTGCTACAAAAATTGTCAGTAAATATGGCAGTGCAGAATGTGTTTGAGCAAGCTTAGTCATTTCTTTACCAATACCTGCGACTTCAACTGCAGTTCCCGTAAAGAAAGCACTATCAGCACCTTTCACTTCTTCTGGAGTAAAATATTTTTCTACTAACTTAAATCCTAACTCATGACACAATTCAAACATCGTAGCTCGAGTGATGCCAGGTAATATATTTCCTAATGGAGATGTATATAATACTTCGTCCTTCTCAAAAAAGAAGTTAGCTCCCGGTCCTTCGGCAACATTTCCATTTGCATCTAACAATAAAGCTTCATCATATCCTTTGTTTTTAGCCTCAGTTGTAGCTAATATTGAATTTACATAGTGACCAGTTACTTTAGCCTCAACATGGCAAGACTTAGGATTTGGACGTTGGTAAGAAGATGTCATAAGGTTCAAAAGCTGATTCCCAAGCAAATTATCCCATTCCCATGCACATAGCAAAACATTGACAATGTCAGTTGAAGTAAGTCTCATATTCACTCCTGAAAAAACTAATGGTCTAATGTAAGAATTAGTTAATCTGTTCTTTTCTAATAACTGATAGGTTAACTGTGTAAATTCTTCGGCTGAATAATTTACTTTCAAGTGTATCTTTTCAGCAGAAAACAATAATCTTTCATAATGTTCTCTTGATTTGAATATTCTGGTTCCATCTGGTGTAGCGTAAGAACGGATCCCCTCAAATACTCCACTTCCATAGTGCATAACCTGCACATAAGGACTTACCATTAATTCTTTTGCTTTTACCCATTCTCCGTTGAAGAAAACTACTGTGTTGTCGTTGTAATACATAATCGTTTTCTTAATAAATAGTAGTTAAAAGATTAATATAATATATATGTTTCATACCTGATATTTTAAATAGTATTATAACGTTCCTCTTAAAGCTTGCTCTCTTTCAATCGATTCGAACAATGCTTTAAAGTTACCGGCACCAAAACCTTTAGCGCCCATACGTTGAATAATTTCATAGAATAACGTTGGTCTGTCTTCTACTGGTTTCGTGAAGATTTGTAATAAATAGCCTTCTTCATCTGCGTCAACTAAAATAGACAAACGTTGAAGCTCTTTAATATCTTCTTTCATCATATCCATGTGCACACCTAATCTGCGTGGAATGTCATCATAGTATGCTTGCGGTGGCGGCGGTAAAAATTCTACACCACGTGCTTTTAAATCAGCTACAGTTTTAATGATATCATCCGTTGCTAATGCTAAATGTTGCACACCAGCACCTTCATAAAAATCAATATACTCTTCAATTTGAGATTTCTTTTTTCCTTCAGCTGGTTCGTTAATTGGGAATTTAATACGACCATTTCCATTACTCATTACTTTACTCATTAAAGCAGAATACTCAGTTGTAATTTGTTTATCGTCAAACGTTAAGAAGTTAACAAATCCCATTACATCTTCGTACCATTTCACGGTAGCATTCATTTGATTCCAACCTACGTTACCCACCATGTGATCAATAAATTTTAAACCAACTGGCGCAGGATTGTAATCGCTTTTCCATTCTCTAAATCCTGGTAAAAATTCTCCTTTGTAATTTTTACGCTCCACAAACATGTGTACTGTTTCTCCGTAAGTGTAAATACCAGCGCGAACTACTTCTCCATGTTCGTCTTTTTCTACAACTGGCTCCATGTATACTTTAGCGCCACGCTTTACAGTTTCTTCAAACGATTTACGAGCATCTTCAACCCATAAAGCAATTACTTTTACACCATCACCATGTTTTTTAACATGCTCACCAATTGGTGAATCGCTTGTTAAAGCAGTGGTTAATACTAAACGAATTTTATCTTGTTTTAAAACGTATGATACTCTGTCTTTTAAGCCAGTTTCTAATCCTGCATACGCATAAGATTGAAACCCAAAAGCTGTTTTATAATAATGTGCCGATTGTTTGGCATTTCCAACATAAAATTCAACATAATCTGTCCCTAATAAAGGCAAGAAATCTTGCGCTCCTTCAAATATTTTTTCTAATCCGTATTCTACGTTTTTTATTTCTTTAGCCATAATTTATATTTTATAATTTTCGTTTTATTATTTTTGTTATTCAACCCAACTTTTATAGTATTTACCATCATCAATCCCCATTGCATTTTCCGTAACCATTAGAGGTCTAAAAGTATCAACCATTACCGCTAATTCTTGAGTAACAGTTTGCCCGATACTACGCTCCATAGCTCCAGGTGCAGGACCATGTGGTATACCTTTTGGATGAAGAGTAATGTGTCCTTGTTCAATATTATTACGACTCATAAAATCACCATCTACATAATACAATACTTCATCACTATCAATGTTACTATGGTTATATGGAGCAGGAATAGATTGAGGATGATAGTCGTATAAGCGAGGGACAAACGAACAAACTACAAAGGTAGATGTTTCAAATGTTTGGTGCACTGGAGGTGGTTGATGAACACGTCCTGTAATTGGTTCAAAATTATGAATGCTAAAACCGTATGGGAAATTATATCCATCCCAGCCAACAACATCAAAAGGATGAGTTGCATAAACAACTTCGTGAATCATTCCCTCTTTTTTGATCTTAATTATGAAATCTCCTTTTTCGTCGTATGTTTCTAGTTCAGTTGGTAATTTAAAATCACGCTCGCAAAATGGCGAATGTTCTAATAATTGGCCTGATGAACTTTTGTAACGTTTTGGTGTGTAATATGGAGCAAATGATTCCACGTAAAATAATCGGTTATCACTTGTTTCAAATTCTATTTGGTAAATCATTCCTCTAGGAACAATTAAATAATCGCCATATTCAAAATTAATATTGCCTAAAAAGGTTCTTAATTTTCCTTTGCCTTTATGAATAAAAATTAGTTCATCTGCATCTGCATTTTTATAGAAATACGTTGTTAAGCTTTCTGTTGGTGCAGCCAAACCAATATGGCAATCACCATTTAATAAAACCGTTTTACGACTCTCTAAAAAATCAGCGGTTGGTTTAATGTCAAACCCTTTTAACAAAAGTGATTTAATGTTCTTATCAATCGCAATTTTTGGTTGAACCGAATAACTTTTTAAAATCTCTTTTACCTGTGTTGGTCGGTGAACATGATAAGATAAGGTGGAATGTCCATTGAATCCTTCAGTTCCAAAAAGCTGTTCATAATAAAAGTTTCCTTGCGGAGATTTGAATACTGTGTGACGTTTTTGAGGAATATTTCCTAAGTGGTGATAAATTGGCATGAAGCCAAAATTATCTTAAATATAAGAACAAGTTATATTAAAAATTCTAGTTTTTTACATTTCAAAAAAACTACAATACACTTGCTTTCTTATTTATCCAGCGCTTAATGCTAAATTTACCGAAATTTGTAGAAAATAATTGAACAACATTATCATTTTCAATATCATTTTTTAGAGCTCGTAATTCGATTTTGTTCATTCGATCAATAAGATACTTTTCTAGTATTTTAACTATGTCAATCTCAAAGTTATTATTATTAATCTTAAAATAACGTTTTAGTGACCTTATTCTATTTTCTACATAATCATAATTACCTAATTCGTAATGAATTACTAACTCATAAATCAACGCATCATTATAAATATAAGAGGATTCTAATTTCCTATTACTAAATAATTTATTCAACCAAAATAAAGCCTGCTTAAAATCATTTAGTTCGAAATAACATCTGCTTAAAGATACATAGTATAACGCCTCTCGTCTAGTAAGATGAGACAATTCATAATCATCACCAATTTTTTCTTTTAGACCCGAGACAAACTCAAACAATTCATTTTCTCTATTAGTCTCAATTAGTAAATTTATATTACAGATTATGGAATCAAAATTCAAAACAGTTCTTACTTCTTTTGAACAAAACTTCAAATATTTATTTTCAATTTTCTTATGAATTTCAACGAACTGAGCTGCGGTTTCAAAATCATTTAAATCGAAATTTAAAATGACATTATTAGTAATTATTGTAATATACTTCGTTAAATTTGAAATAATAAAATTTTCATTTTTATCAAGATATTTTAATAATTTGTCAGATATTTCTCTTGCTTTTGCATAATTATTATTTGATATATAGTATAAAGTTGCGATTAAAAAATATGACATCTTAAGATTACCGTCCTCTACAAATTCTTCATCGCAATTAACAATATATTTCTGAATATTGTTTAAAAAAACAGAGTCACTGCCGATTAAGTCCCTATTTTTTGATTGAAAGCCTAAAGTAAAACTTCTACCAATAAAATCATATTCAACTTGCTGCATTATACCCTGCAACGTAAATATAGAATGATTTCTATTCAATAACAAATTAGCATATGCATCATTAAGTGTCGGCTTTTCAATAATTAATTTTGACTCCCATTCTAATACTTCAAGTAAAAAAATTTTTTTGTCGTATTTGGAAATATTCTTTTTTGTTTTAAGCAGCAGCTTTGAACATTGTTCATGTAGTGACTTATCCCATAAAACTTCAATTTTCCGGAGATCTTCTCTTATCTCAGCGTCAATGGAATTTTCTGCGTGGTAAGAAATTAAAGATTTTAAAATAACATCATGCAAATAATTCTTTACACGAGATATATTTTTAATATTTAAATTTTGAAATTCTTTTTCAATATTGAAAGTATTATCATTATTCGATTTTTCAAACATTTCAAACAAAACGATATAATCATTCTTTTCTCCCTTTACATGTTGATTAGAATACTTTTTAAAATATGCTTTTTCTGATTTTGTGAGTGAGTTAACTAATCCAAAAATATCTTCATTATTTATATTTTGCATAAAAGACTAAATTATTGAAATCAAATTTCTTGAAGTGTAAATATTAAATGTTTTTTGTTTATAATTACAAAATTAACCATATATTTTTATAACGTATTTGCTAGTTACTATATACTTTAGCAGTTTTTAGTAGTAATTATGCATTTTGGTTCACCATCTTAATAGCTTAGTAATCTATTCCTTAAGGTACTGAGTGATTTAAGATGGTGTTTTTATATTAGCTGTAATTATAGTATTCTAAAAATAAAAAAAAACCGAATATTTAATATATTCGGTTTTTTTTGAAATATTAATTACTAATTGTTATTCAATGATCATTTTTCTAGTTTTAGAAATTCCATCTACTTTCAACGTATAGAAATAAATACCTCTTGCAGGCGCAGCTATTTTAACTTCATGACTCCCCATGTTACTCATTAGGTTTTCTTCCATAATAACTTTGCCATATACATCGGTTAGAACAAATGTTACAGTTTTAGCATTTTTAGAAAGATTATATTTCACTGTAGTATTATCAGATGTTGGGTTAGGGTAATTCTGCTCTAGCTTAAAATTTGCTTTATCATACTCAGTTAATCCAGCTGTCGTTACATTTAAATGATATAATATAACAGGTGCTGATAACAGATTACCAGTCAAAGCAGTTGAAGATGCGCTGCCTGTCGTGTTATGTCTTTGTCGTTTCGTGTAGCTTGTACTCATACAAAATGAAGTTGGATCTACTTGATGGTCTGCTAAATCATTTACAGAGCTAATGGCAGGGTTATTTTGCTCCCATACAAATGCAGAAAACCCATTTTTATTTTGTTGTACTGTGGCACCTGAAAAACTATAAACACAATCACCTGAATTATAAGAATATCCTGGAACAAAAGTATAAAAACAAGAAACAATGTTCCCAGCAGGAATAGTGATAGGATTACTAACACCGAGGCTATTAACTAATTTTACGGCGATATATTTACCTGTTCCAACAGAAGAGACAGAATCACTTGTTTGCAATACGTACTTAATCAATAATTTATTTGATGCTGGTGCAGTAGATGTTATTGTATTTCCAGGATTCGAACCTGCTCCAGATACTTTTGGGCCTAGTATTGAATACCGCCAAGAGGAAATAGGAGATATCCAAGCTGTTCCTGTAGTAATTTTATTAAACACACTTGTATTTGCTGTATCACCCCAAACAATCCACGTATATAAAGTGTCAACGGCAGAAGTTTTTTTAACGTATGACCCAAGAATATACAAAGAGTCAATAATATAAGGATCAGAATTCGTAACAATAGGTGTAAAACTGCTTTGTAAAAGTTGTGATTTAGGATCTAATACATTACCAACAAAAATGCTATTTACATAATTTGTAGTTGAAGTCCCGTTACCAATCCTAACAGTAGAGTCTTGAAAAATTGTACTTAAATAAAATTTTTGATTTGGATTAGAACTTGTTAAATCGATTCCTTTATTAGTCATTATATCTCCTATTGGCTCTATCCAATAACTAGTATTTGCATTAACATTATTTAGTATAGTTGGGTTATTTGGCCTAACTGAATTAGGTGCAATAGTACCGATATTACTTTGGTTTAATGTAAATTGATTAGTATTCTGCGATTGTGCATATAACATACAGCAAAAAGCACCAAGTGTAAATAAATATTTTTTCATGATTTAGGTATTTAAGATTTACCCAAAAGTATTTCGTCAGTTTCCAAATAAAAATAAATTTTTAGTAGATTTTTACATTTCAATTTTATAGCTAGTGTTTCTTTTGTTAAATCAATAAATGTTACAGATTGAAATGTAAAAATCTTATTTTTTTTGCTTTTTTACCAATTCAATATGCTCGAAATTGTGATAAAATTAAAGAGCTATGAAAACAATTTACTGTACTATATTATTATTATTAATATGTAAAACAGAGATGCTATCAAATAATCCAATTCGTTTTTTTGAAAATAAAGGTCAATTTAACTGCAAGGAAGAATTTAAAGCAGAAATAGGGAATTCCAATATCTACTTTGGTAAGAAAAACATTACATATAACATTTTAGAGTCAAAAGATAATCACGAGCATAATGGTAATGAAGAAATAAAAGGGCATTGCTATCAGGTTGAATTTATTAATTCTAATACTGATGTAAAAATAAAAGCGAGTTCAGAAAGATTAGAAAAATATAATTACTTTATTGGGTCAGATATAAGTAAATGGGTATCAAATGTTCGTCTTTTCAATGAACTGTTATATGAAAACATTTATCAGGGAATTGATATTCATTATTACGGATATGGTGGCACTTTAAAGTATGATTTCATTTTAAATCCAGGTTCAAATGCAAATCAAATTGAAATAAATTATAATGGACAAAGTTCAATAAAATTAATTAATGGAAAATTGCTAATTAAGACTTCAATTAATAACATAATTGAAGAGAAGCCTTATGCTTACCAGCTGGATGTTAACGGTAACAAAGTAGAGGTAGTATGTAATTATGTATTAAAAGGTACAAAACTAAGTTTCCAATTTCCTAATGGATACGATAGAACTAAAAAATTAATTATTGATCCAACTGTAATATTTTCAACATATTCATCTAGTACGGCGTTGCTTTCTGCAGATGGGGCAACCTATGATAGTCAAGGCAACCTATATGTTGCAGCAGGAACTTTTGGGCCAGTCTATCAGGGTACTCCCGGGGCTTTTACAACTAGTATATCAACAGGTAATGGGTGGAATATAGTTATTGAAAAGTATGCGTCAAATGGTACTACCCAATTATATGGAACATTAATTGGCGGAACAGCAGGTTCGGCAATGGGTATGCCAGCAGACGATTATCCCTATAGTTTGTTTTGCGACAGCAATGATAATCTATTTATTTTGGCAACTTCTACAAGCACAAACTATCCAACTACTTCTGGTTGCTATGATAATACATTTGCCTCATCTGGTGGATTTGGTCTCCCAGTAGCTGATTACGTAGTATCAAAACTAAATAGTACAGGTTCATCTCTATTAGCTTCAACTTATTTAGGTGGAACTGGGAGTGAAGGAGGCACATTTCAAACGTATGTATCTACAATTTATGTTGATGGATCGAATAATGTTTTTGTTTCGGGTCTAACAGAATCCACAAATTATCCGACAACCGCTGGTGTTATTCAAACTGCATTATCTGGCACATCAGATGGTGTTGTGACAAAACTAAATAATAATTTATCATCACTAATTTGGTCAACATACATTGGAGGCTCATCCACAGAAGATGCATGTGACGTAAAAATCGCGCCTAATGGAAATATTTATATTTGCGGGAACACATCTAGTACAAATTTCCCAGGAGTGTCAGGAGGGTTAAATCCAACTAGTTTTGGTAATCAAGATGGTTTCGTTACCGTTATAAATTCTACAGCAACATCTCTGATTCAATCTACATATTTAGGTACTTCTGCAAAAGACAAAGCAAAATTTATTCAAATTGATCCAACTAATAATATATATATATTTGGATGCACAAGCAATTCAAGCTATCCTACAACATCAGGCGCCTATAATCAACCAGGTACCTATAATTATTTTATTCACAAAATAAACAGTGGTTTGACAAGCACGATTTTTTCTTGTTGCCTTGGAGGTAACACAAATAGCTCAGCAAACATAAATGAATTTGTACCGACAGCGTTTGGCATAGACCCTTGTAACAATGTGCATTTTTCAGGTTCAAATTTAAATGGTGGCCTTCCCACTACTTCAAATGCAATTACTACTAGTTCTAAAAGTATATTTCTAGGTTCCATAGACAACACAGGAGCAAGTTTATTATTTGGTAGCTATTATGGTGGCTCTGTTTCAGGTGGTTCAAATGTAGGTTCTCACATTCATGAATCTACAAATAATAGATTTAATCCAAATGGAGTACTATTTCATTCTGAATGTTATCTTGATAACGCATACACATTGCAAAACCAAGTATCATCAGATAACAATACTTCAAATAATGCTGCTTCATTCAAAATAGATTTTAGTTTTGCAACAAGCTCATATTCTGCATCAATTCCTGCCGGGTCTATTACTAATCCATCTTGCGGCAGCAACTCTGGATCAGCCAGCGTTAGTATAATCGGTGGTTCTGGTAATTTTACATATTCTTGGTCTCCATCTGGAGGAACTCAGAACAGCGCCTCTGGTTTAGCTGCAGGGGTATATACGGTAACAATAACAGATTTAAATCCATCTTGCGGAAATGGTATTCAAACTGTTACTGTATCGCTTACAAATACATCTACAACATCAATAACTGTTTCAAGCTCTACTATTTGCGCAGGTGGTACTGCAACCTTGACAGCATCTGGGGCAAATAGTTATACCTGGTCACCTGCAATTGGATTAAGTTCAACCACGGGTTCTATTGTTACTGCTACTTCAAATTCTAATACTACTTATACAGTAATTGGCTCAGTTGGCACCTGCACAGGTTCTTCAATAGCGTCTATTACTATAGGTAATGGCTTATCAATTTCAAGTAACTCTGCAAACATTTGTAGTGGTTCCAATGCAACTTTAACTGCTACAGGTGCAACTTCTTATACATGGTCGCCTTCTATTGGTTTATCAACTACGACTAGTTCGGTTGTTGTTGCTAATCCCTCTGTAAGTACAATTTACACAGTTTCTGGTTCAGCAGGTAGCTGTACGGGATCAACTATAACTA
Organism: Bacteroidota bacterium; assembly: GCA_046345275.1. Lineage (GTDB taxonomy): Bacteria > Bacteroidota > Bacteroidia > B-17B0 > Aurantibacillaceae > UBA4416. The sequence continues at coordinate 2,666 of JBKDJY010000041.1, read as the reverse complement.
CTGTATCTGTAACGCCAACCCCAACATTAAGCATTAATTCAGCTACTATTTGTTCTGGAAATAGTGCAACAATAACAGTTAATGGGGCAACAAATTATTCTTGGTCGCCGTCTATTGGATTATCATCTTCTTCGGGGTCTACTGTTATATGCAATATAACATCTAATACAATTTATACAGTTATTGGTGCAACTAATGGATGTACATCTACAGTAAATTCTTCAATTACTGTAAATTCAAGCCCAACAATTTCTGTAAATAATCCTACAATCTGTGCTGGTGAAACAACTTCAATCGTTGCAAGTGGAGCAATTAGTTACACATGGAACTCAGGGGCAACAACAGTTTCAATTTCAGTTTCTCCAACCATCTCAATAATTTATACTATTTCAGGTACCAATTCAAATGGCTGTGTATCTTCTAACCAATCAACTGTATCTGTAATACAAAATCCAATAATCACAAGTTCAGTAGTATCAAATGTTCTATGTAATGGACAAAGTACTGGTTCTATAACTCTTCAAGTATCTAATGCACAAACTTACACGTGGTCACCAAATGTTTCTTCGAATAATACTGCTTTAAATTTAAATGCAGGAATATATACTTGTACAATCTCCTCCGGAGTAAATTGTGTTATTTCACAATCATTCACAGTAACGGAACCCACAATATTGACAAGTACATTTACCAGTACAAATACAAGTTGTAATTATTGTGATGGAGCAATCTCTTTTACAACATCGGGAGGCACTGGTGATAATTACTTATATAATTGGCTCCCAAATGGATTAAATCAGAATAACAACCTGAATTTATGCGCTGGAGTATATTCAATAACTGTAAAGGATTTAAACAATTGCAGTAATATATATACAATAAATATATTACCGTCTACTGGAGCAACAGCAACTGTTACAACGGTAGATAATGAAATAAAGTTAGGTACAAGTACCCAATTAAACAGCGGTAATGGCATAAACTATTCTTGGTATCCAACTAATAATCTAAGTTGCATTGATTGCAGTAATCCATTAGCTAGTCCAACTGAAGACATTGTATACTGCGTAGAAATAACTGACGTACTCGGCTGCAAAGATACTGCCTGTGTCGAAATTAGAATAGAATGCGGTAATGTTTATATTCCTACAGCCTTCTCTCCAAATAACGACGGACATAATGATGTACTTTGCGTATATGGCAATTGTATTACTCAAATGAAATTACAGATATTCGATAGATGGGGCATATTAGTTTTTGAATCAGAAGACTCAAAAATTTGCTGGGATGGTAAATATAAAGGTGTTTCTGTTAATTCAGGTGTTTTTGTCTATGACTTCAATGCAACTACAAAAAATAGAAATACGATTAATAAAAAAGGAAATATCACTGTTGTAAAATAACTTAAATATTTAGTCATGAAACTAAGAATAAACAAAAAAACAAGCTTCGTATTAATAGTCGTGTTCTTTCTAAAAAATATTGATATTAATGCACAAGACATTCACTTTTCTCAATTCTATACCATGCCTATGTACCTTAATCCTGCAAATGCAGGACTTGACTATGACATTAATGCTGGGATAATATATCGCCAACAGTGGAAATCAGTAGCAACTCCTTTTAACACATATGGCATGTCGATTTCCGGTAGAAATAATAAAAAGAAAAAAAAAGGGACTATTGGCGCCGGATTTGACTGCTATTATGATAAGTCAGGTGACGCAGTATTCACCTCATTAACAACAGGATTATGTATAGCTTATCACGCTAAACTAAATACAAAAAGCAAACTGAGTTCAGGAATCAAAGTGAACTTTAATCAAAAAAACATAAATAACCCAAACTTTCAGTGGGGAGAACAATATGATGGGCAAGATTACAACGCATCATATTCAACAGGCGAATCACTTCAGAATATTCAACGCACTAGCTTCTTTGATATAGCAGGGGGGCTTAATTATAAATTTCAGTCTGGTGAAAAATATATGACAGCTAATAATAGAAAGATTGTTGACATTGGCATTGCAGGATTTCACTTAAATAGAGCTAATACAGCGCTTTATAGTAATTACTCAGATAAACAAAACAGCCGTTATATTGCTTACTTCAATGGTTTTTTTGGCGTTGCTAATTCCAATCTAAGTATTTTACCAAAAGGATATTTCCAAATACAAGGTGGTCATAAAGAATTTTTAGCAGGTGTTTTATTTAACGTTAAAACAAAAGATGAATCAAAAGTAACGGGGTTTGTAACAGCAAGTTCATTTAATTTAGGTATACTTTATAGAGGTAAAGATGCATTTATTGGAGTTTTCCAATATGAAATAAAAAACTACATAGTAGGCATTTCTTACGACATTAACGCGTCAAAACTAACTAATGCTTCAAACGGAAGAGGTGCTTATGAAATATCTTTAAGATTTATAAATCCAAACCCTTTTTTAAGAAAAGGTGCTCATAAAAATTATGGAGGCTCTATGTTTTAATTGAATCAAAACATTGAAATGTAAATATTCAACTAAATAGTGTCAGCAAGAAAACTACTGTTTTTTGAAAAGAGTGATTTATTTTTTGATAAGAATGCGTTGCGAATTGAAATTTCAATGCTGTTTTTTTGGATTTATGAGAAGCATTAAGATTTTTTGCGCTCAACAGCTGGATAT
>JBKDJY010000040.1:0-2789 GCA_046345275.1 Bacteroidota bacterium | reverse complement strand
AATGTAATATCTCCCACGTTTACTTTTGCTACTCCAGGCACTTACACCGTAAGTTTAAGTGCAAGCAATAGTTGCAATACAGATAATACATATAGTAAGGTTATTACAGTAGGTGGCTGCCTTCCACAAATACAAGTATTGGATGGCGCAACTAACATTGCTAATATTACTGGAAGCGTTGACTTTGGTTCAACCACCATTGGTACTCCAGTAACAAAAACTTTTACCATCAAAAATGTTGGTCCAGGCACTTTAAGCTTGGGAGCTTTATCAGCTTTACCTGCAGGCTTTAGTTTAGTTGGATCTTTCCCAACTGCAAACATTGCATCTGGAGGTTCTAGTACCTTCTCGATTAAGCTAGATGCAGTCTCTGTTGGTAATTATTCTGGAACTTTGAGTTTTGTAAATGGAGATGCGACTAAAAATCCATTCAATTTTACCATTACTGGCACAGTAGTACCCCTTCCAGCACCACAAATACAAGTCCTTGATGGTGCAACCAATATTGCCAATGGAAGTGGTAGTGTTAACTTTGGTTCAACATTTATTGGCACGCCAGTAGCGAAAACATTTACCATTAAAAATAATGGCACAGCTGCTTTAAGCTTGGGAGCTTTGTCAGCTTTACCTGCAGGCTTTAGTTTAGTTGGGTCATTTCCAACTGCAAACGTTCCCCCTGCTGGATCTACTACTTTTCAGGTTAAGTTAGATGGAACAGTTTTGGGTAATTATTCTGGAAATTTAATTTTTGCAAATGGGGATGCGACTAAAAACCCATTCAATTTTAACATTACTGGCACAGTAGTACCTCTTCCAGCCCCACAAATACAAGTCCTTGATGGTGCAAGCAATATTGCCAATGGTGGAAATTATGATTTTGGTACAACATTATTAAGCACACCGCTTACTAAAACATTTACCATTAAAAATAATGGCACAGCCGCTTTAAGCTTGGGTGCTTTGTCAGCTTTACCTGCAGGCTTTAGTTTAGTTGGATCGTTTCCATCTGCAAGTATACCAGCGGGAAGTTCTTCTACATTCCAAGTTAAGTTAGATGCAGTTTCTTTGGGTAATTATTCTGGAAGCTTGAGTTTTGTAAATGGGGATGCAACTAAAAATCCCTTCAACTTTAACATTACAGGCACAGTTGTATCAGTTCCAGTCGCACAAATACAGGTACTTGATGGCGGAACAAATATTACCAATATTAGTGGAAGCGTTGACTTTAGTTCAACGCCAATAGGAACACCAATAACTAAAACCTTTACCATTAAAAATATTGGAACAGCTGCTTTAAGCTTGGGTGCTTTGTCAGCTTTACCTGCAGGCTTTAGTTTAGTTGGAACTTTCCCAACTGCAAACATTCCCGCAGCTGGTTCTGCAACGTTCCAAGTTAAATTAGATGGAGTTGTTTTAGGTAATTATTCTGGAAGTTTGAGTTTTGTAAATGGGGATGCGAGTAAAAATCCATTCAATTTTGCCATTACAGGTACTGTAATTCCATTACCAGTTCCACAAATACAAGTATTGGATGGCGCAACCAATATTACGAATGTTACTGGAAGCGTTGACTTTGGTTCAACTTCAGTTGGAACACCAGTAACAAAAACCTTTACCATTAAAAATAATGGAACAGCTGCTTTAAGCTTGGGTGCTTTTTCAGCTTTACCTGCAGGCTTTAGTTTAATTGGAACTTTCCCAACGGCAAGCATTGCAGCGGGAGGATCTACTAATTTCTCAGTTAAGTTAGATGCTGTTTCTGTGGGTAATTATTCAGGAAGTTTGAGTTTTGTAAATGGAGATGCGACTAAAAATCCATTTAATTTTAACATTACTGGAACGGTAGTAGCGCTACCAGCTCCGCAAATACAAGTACTGGATGGTGCAACCAATATTGCCAATATCACAGGAAACGTTGATTTTGGTTCAACTCCAATAGGAACTCCGATAACAAAAACCTTTACCATTAAAAATAATGGAACAGCTGCTTTAAGTTTGGGAGCTTTGTCAGCTTTACCTACAGGCTTTAGTTTAGTGGGAGCTTTTCCAACTGCAAACATTCCTGCAGCCGGTTCTGCTACTTTCCAAGTTAAGTTAGATGGGATTGTTTTGGGTAATTATTCTGGAAGTTTAATTTTTGTAAACGGGGATGCGACAAAAAATCCTTTTAATTTTGTCATAAGTGGTACCGTTACATCAACTGCTGCTCCGCAAATACAAGTATTAGAGTCTTCTACTAACATTCCTAATGCTTCTGCTTATAGTTTTGGTAGCACACAACAAAGTATCCCTGTTACTAAAACCTTTACCATTAAAAATATAGGCACAGCGCCACTTACATTGGGAGTTTTATCAGCCTTACCTACTGGTTTTAGTTTAGTAGGGACTTTTCCAACGTCTAATATTGCTGCGGGGAGCTCAAGCACGTTTAGCATTCAGTTAGATGCTTCATCAACGGGTACTTATTCTGGTAGTTTAAGTTTTGTGAATGGGGATGCAACTAAAAATCCATTTAGTATTAGTATTAGCGGAACAGTTACTGCAAATACAGTTGGATTAAATGAAATTAATTATGTGAAAGGCATCAGCATTTATCCAAATCCAGCTAACAATAAGCTTAATGTATCAACCATTACTAACTTTAATAATGCATCTATTTCGTTATATGATGTTACAGGAAAATTGGTAATGAAGAAAAGCAACATTGATGGTCAAACTCAAACCATTGATATCAGTCAATTCTGTTTATTATTATATTTTGTTGTTATCAATCTGGTTGTTGATATATT
>JBKDJY010000039.1:0-3946 GCA_046345275.1 Bacteroidota bacterium | reverse complement strand
AGTTTATCAACAGTTTGATTTATAGAACTCCCCTTAAGTCATCAATTTCAATTGGTTCGTATTCAACTTCTCGCTTTCCAATATATAAATCTATTTTACTGCCTTTTTTCACGAGCATTCCAGGTGCAATTTCTTTTCCATTATTCAATTGTTTTAACACACAACCTTTGCAATTACCAGGCACTTCAGTAATATGTCCAATTTTTAAATCGTAATTTTCAATCATAAACAATGCTTGTCTCTCGCTTCGATCTATTAATTTTGGCATTGCTATTTGAGGCGCTTGACTGCTAGTAACGTATAAATATATAATTCTATTGTGTTTAACTAACGTTTTTGCTTCAGGATCTTGTTTAATCACAATTCCTGTTTTCTGTTTCGCATCGTATAGACTGTCAATGATAGAATACCTCACATTTTTATCTTTAACAAAATCTTCTAGTTCACTGATAGGAATTCCATTAAAATCTGGAACATCAGCAGTTTCACCATGTTGAGTATAGTTATCGAGTAATTTAATTAAGCCCCAAAACACAAATACTAAACAAATGAGAGCGATAGCAAGGTGTTTAAAAAATAACCATGATTTTAGATAAAAAAAGAAATCTCTCATAAAAATTTAAAAAGATGATAAATATACCACTATCTGCATAAAAATAGATACTTTATCATTTTGTAATAAACGTAAATTGTAGAAAAAAAGTTCGATTATATAAATTTAAGAATGTTTAATTATCAAATTTACCAGAGAAGTATTTACGAAAAAAACAAAAAAAAGTTATGTTTTTTTTTGTAACAACGGAAATTGTTGTTAAATTTGCAATCCCAAAAATGAAGGGAAACGTTCTTTTTTGATATTTTGAATACCGAAAGCCGAAGTAGCTCAGCTGGTAGAGCCACTGATTTGTAATCAGTAGGTCGGGGGTTCGAGTCCCTTCTTCGGCTCGTTTTTGGGGATATACCAGAGTGGCCAAATGGGACAGACTGTAAATCTGTTGCGCAAGCTTCGGAGGTTCGAATCCTCCTGTCCCCACAAGCTTAAGCAATGGATGTCGCATTGAAGCAAAATTAAGCGAAAGTAGCTCAATTGGTAGAGCTCCAGCCTTCCAAGCTGGAGGTTGCGGGTTCGAGACCCGTCTTTCGCTCTAATAAAATTGAGGATAGTAGAAGTTGGAGATAACCGTATAAACGGACAAAAAATTGAAAAATCTGCGTTTGCGATTGATTGGTTTTTTGAAAGTCCCTCAAAAACATGGGACTTTTCGTGTATACATAAGTGCAGTTCTTTAGAAAAGGCAAATAACAGCTGGTTTAAAAGGCTGTTGTAGCTCAGTGGTAGAGCACCTCCTTGGTAAGGAGGAGGTCGGCGGTTCAATCCCGCTCAACAGCTCAAAAATAAAGTGAAAAAATTAAACTAATAATAAATAATAACAATTAAAAAAAATAAAAATGGCTAAAGAAAAATTCGACCGTTCCAAACCACATGTAAACATTGGAACAATTGGTCACGTGGATCATGGAAAAACAACATTAACCGCTGCTATTACAGTTGTTTTAGCTTCAAAAGGATTATCAGAAGTGAGAGATTTCTCTTCTATTGATAATGCTCCAGAAGAAAAAGAGCGTGGTATAACTATTAATACATCTCATGTTGAGTATGCAACTGCTACCCGTCACTATGCTCACGTTGACTGCCCTGGTCACGCGGATTACGTTAAAAACATGATTACGGGAGCTGCTCAAATGGATGGTGCAATTTTAGTTGTAGCTGCAACTGATGGCCCAATGCCACAAACTCGCGAACATATTTTATTAGCTCGTCAAGTTGGTGTTCCAAGAATTGTTGTATTCATGAATAAAGTGGATATGGTTGAAGATCCTGAGTTATTAGAATTAGTTGAAATGGAAATTCGTGAATTATTGTCTTTCTATAAGTTTGATGGTGACAATACTCCAATTATTCAAGGTTCGGCTTTAGGTGGTTTAAATAACGATCCAAAGTGGGTTGACAAAATTATGGAATTAATGGATGCTGTAGATTCTTACATTCCATTACCTCCACGTGAAAAAGATAAACCATTTTTGATGCCAGTTGAAGACGTATTTACAATTACTGGTCGTGGAACTGTTGCTACAGGTCGTATCGAAACAGGTGTAATCAATTCTAATGACCCAGTTGAAATACTTGGAATGGGAGATGAAAAATTGACTTCAACAGTTACAGGGGTTGAAATGTTCCGTAAAATTTTAGATTATGGTGAAGCTGGTGATAATGTTGGTTTATTGTTGCGTGGTATCGAAAAAACCAATATCCGTCGTGGTATGGTTATTGTAAAACCAGGTTCTATCAAAGCACATAAAAAATTCAAAGCTGAGGTTTATATCTTGAAGAAAGAAGAAGGAGGTCGTCATACGCCATTTCATAATAAATACCGTCCTCAATTTTACTTACGTACAACTGACGTAACAGGTGAAATTACTTTGGAAGCTGGACGTGAAATGGTTATGCCAGGTGATAATGTTACGATTAGTGTTGAGTTACATGCTGCAGTTGCAATGGATAAAGGTTTACGTTTCGCAATGCGCGAAGGTGGACGTACCGTAGGTGCTGGACAGGTAACTGAAATTTTATCCTAATTGTAACCGAAATACATAACAAAATGGCTTGTCGAAAGGCTTAGCCATTTTATTATTTTTATTATTTTATAGATTGTACTACGGGAGTAGTTCAAGGGTAGAATATCGGTCTCCAAAACCGCTGATGGGGGTTCGAATCCCTCCTCCCGTGCTAATGGAAACAGAATTAATTGTAAGAAAAACAAAATTAACTCTTAAATTGAGAATAGAATGAGTAAAATTGGGACATACCTAGAGCAAACGCAAGACGAATTATTTAACAAAGTAACGTGGCCTTCATGGGCTGAATTACAAAGTAGTGCTATATTAGTGATGATAGCATCTACCATTATTGGTTTATTAGTTTGGGGAATGGATTTAGCGTTTAGTAAGTTAATGGAATTAGCTTATCAAATGGTTAATGGATTATAATTAATTACAACTGTAAAATGACTGAAACTATAAATAAAGAACTTTCTTCAATTGAGAAAAAGTGGTACGTGGTACGTGCCATTAGCGGTCAAGAAAAAAAAGTAAAACAATACATTGAAGTTGAAATTAATCGTTTGAAGATGAACGATTATGTGTCTCAAGTGCTTATTCCAACAGAAAAATTTATACAAATTCGTAATGGTAAAAAATTTCAGAAAGAAAGATCTTTTTATCCTGGCTACGTATTAATTGAAGCTGCCTTAATCGGTGAAGTATCTCATGTTATCAGAAATATTACTGGAGTTATTGGTTTTTTAGGTGAATCAAAACGTGGTGACGCTGTTCCAATGCGCTTATCTGAAGTAAATCGTATTTTAGGAAAAGTAGATGAATTAACCGAATCGGAAAGTGTTGTTACAAGTAATTACATTATTGGCGAATCGGTTAAAGTAATTAATGGTCCTTTTAATGGCTTTAATGGAACCATTGAAGAAATTAATGAAGAAAAGAAAAAAATTAAAGTTACTGTTAAAATATTTGGTCGTAAAACACCTGTCGAATTAAGCTTTGGCGAAGTAGAAAGAGAATAATTAAAAAAGAAATTGAATGGGATAAGTTCAGTTAAAATGAGACGCTTTGCTGCTTCCAACTCAAAGTAAACTTTAACTTCTCAACTTAAAACCAAGCAATATAACAAATAAATAAAATAAAAAAATGGCAAAAGAGTTATCAGCAATTGTAAAGCTTCAAATTAAAGGTGGAGCTGCTAACCCGTCGCCTCCAATTGGTCCAGCATTAGGTGCTAAAGGTGTAAACATTATGGAGTTCTGTAAGCAATTCAACGCTAGAACTCAAGAACAAGCAGGTAAAGTATTACCAGTTTTGATTAATGTTTATG
>JBKDJY010000038.1:0-15301 GCA_046345275.1 Bacteroidota bacterium | reverse complement strand
CGAATCGGCGAAACCATCTGAATACAGCATTCCACAAACTAATTGATAGGATGATTAAAACAGAACCTATTAATATAAAAGAATTTGCATTTTAAACGATTAATCCTATTGGGTTTTATTAATTTTAAAAGAGGTATTTTTTAGATAAAGATTGGAGTCAAAAACTAAAACTAGTCTTCATTAGTTTTGTATCATTTATAAAAAATCTTTGCTAAATATTTAGATTATGTTAAAGAATAAATCTATAGTTGAAATAAGAGCATTTTTCAAATAGAGGTGTCAGTTTGTTTTTAATCACAAAAGTTGAAATAAATAGAGCTCCGTAAAATAAGTAGGAAAAAAAGGGTTTTAACTATCTGTATGATCACTAAAAAAAATATTCATAAAGGGTTAAAGTTGATATTAGTTTTATCAGTCCCCGCTTCTATATGGTTTTTCTCGTATTTAAAGAAAAAGTCAATTAATGGAAATAAATGCTTGGGAGTTGCGACAGTAACAAAATTAAGTTTTGGTTTTAAAGGAAATTACTCCTTTCACATTGAATTCTATGATAATAGAAATAATTTAATTAAAGTTAAAAGTACATTGATCTTTGGAAGAAGGGACTCTTCGATTGTAAAAAAGAAATTCCCTGTAGTTTATAACTGTGATAATCCAAAAGAATACTGCATATTGATAACTAAAGATAATTTTGAAAAATATAATATACCTTTTCCAGATTCTTTAAAATGGGTTAACAAATATTTAGAGTAAACAATTTTTATAAAAAACAGAAGAAAAAATATTAATAGTATGATTGTAAAATATAAAGATAAAGTTCAATAATTATTTATCCTCGCCGTTTATTTTGATTTTTACAAAAAGATTTAAATGGGAGTTAATTATAGTTTCATCACTTTTTATAGTCACTTACTTGGTAATATCTTATTAGAAATATTCCCCCCTCTAGCGCAAGCATTAGCGCAGCGGTGCTTGTGTTTCTTCATCTGCTCCGCATCATTTGTAATGCTGTGGCAATAAAAATAAAAACCGTAGTTAATAGCTAGGGTTTTTATTTAATCCAATTTGTGGGTCTTTGCTAGTATTAGTAACCCCCCTCGTCCTCGGTGTGCCTTGAAATATTAACAGTTGTAGGTTAATGTATGTTGTATAAAAGATGATAGTAGGTCTTTCAGTATCGCTGTGCAAGCGGAGGTACTAAACCACCAATGAAAGGGGCAATGTGCTAAAGTGCGGTAGGTACAAAAACCATGACAATAAAAACTGACTGCAACACCATCTTTTAGTTGGCGTCTGCTTTTGCGGGGGAACTAAAAAAGCCGTGTTTCTAGGGAGGGGGATGTTTTCCTTTAATAAAAAAGCTCCTTTCGAAGCTTATTCATGTTTTTTACGTATGTATATTGTATAAAATTAATTGAGTTCTTTGATTCTTTCAAATCCTTTGTCTGATGTAATAAAGGGAAGGTCTGCGTATAGTGCTGTGCCTGCTATAAAGCAATCTCCTAATTTTATATTGTGTTTACTGCGGATATCGATGATGTGTTTTTTGATGTCGTTATTCATATCTATAACGATGCATTCGTCTATAAAGTTTTTAATTTCTTGTTTCTCTTTTTTGCTTATTTTATGGTAACCGAGTAATTCAATTTCTGTGATAAAAGAGATGTACAGATTTTTTTTTATAATAATAGTTGTGTTAATGTTTTATCTCCACTAAGAATATACAACACAATATTGGTGTCTATGATAAAGTTATCTCCACTCATCTCTCAATTGTTTTTGTATCAATAAGGGGTCTTCTTTTAATTTAATAACGCCGCAGTATTTTTTAGTGTCTACGCCTTTTTTTATTTTCAGTTTTTTCAATAGCATTTCCAATTTTTCTTGGGTAGTGCCTTGTTCAATAACGATGACCATAATGTTTTGTTTTTATTGGGTTATCACAAAGTTAATGTTTTTATTGTTTGGTTTAAGGGGCGGTAACGTTTTACGTCGTCTTGCAATTCTTCAATGTTATTTACCTGATGATAGGCTTCGGTACTGCTGACATAACGGTGGCCTGCCATATATTGTGTTTTTAGTAGGTTATATAATTTTAACCGAATACATATGACGGATGTTCTAATATGTTGATGGTCTTTTATTTTATTATTTATTATTCGTACTGATGCCATTAGATTTTGCATCGCATTACTAAAGTTTAACGATTTACCAACACTTATAAATACAAGCCCCCTCTTCCAGCTTCCCCCGAAGGGAGAAGGGTAAAACCTTGTTTTATTTTACATTCTAATATTTGTTTTCTAATCACATTTACATAATCCGATACTTAATTGTGTGCCTACAAAATAATGATAGCAATTATAAATACCATAGCTCGTAAATATTTATAAAAAAACCCTAGCTATTCAACTACGGTTTTTATTTTTATTGCCGTTGCATTGAAAAAGCTGCGGAGCCTGTAAAGTAAAGAAACACAAGCACCGCTGCGCTAGTGCTTGCGCTAAAGGGGGGCACCCTCCTCCAATATTTATAGGTCACATTAAAATTGTAAGCCACCGCTCGCCTAGTATGACTGGAATTAACCACACGAATTGCTGTTGTTGAATTAAACCATGTAGCTTGTTTATTGGCTATACCTAAACCTTTTAAAAATCCAAATGCATTACCTAAAACATCATCAATAATATTAAATCCAGGTAATCGTTCAGATCCAACATCAACAGCGCCTGTATTTAATATTTTATTATTTGACTCCCACTTGCTCGTGTATGAGCTAACCTACCCCGTCTCTAGCCAACTTTATCTTGACTATTGATCTTGCTTAACGTTAAGAACCTATTTTTTCTTATCAAAATCAACCACGATTGGAGTTGAGATGCATAAAGAAGAATAAGTTCCGATAATACGTCCTATAAGTAAAGCAAAAATGAACCCTCTGATACTCTCCCCGCCCCAAACAAAAATAACCAATAACACAAAGAAAACAGTTAGAGAAGTTAAAATAGTTCTACTTAAAGTGCTATTTAAAGCGTAATTAATTAAAGTATTACGTTCTTCGCCATAGGCATCATCTTTTCCACTGTCGCTTAAACGCTCACGAATACGATCGAAAACAACCACTGTTTCTGTCATGGTATAACCCATCACCGTTAAGATTGCAGCTATAAAATCTTGACCGATTTCTAAAGAGAAAGGAACCACCCCATCTAAGATTGTATAGAAAGATAACACCACTAAAACGTCATGAAATAGCGCCACCACTGCACCTAAACCATATTGCCATTTTTTAAATCTTATTAAAATATAAATAAACATCAATAAACAAGAAAATAAGATTGCACCATATGCGCCATATAAAATATCGGTTGCAATGGTAGGTCCTACTTTCTGTTGACTAACGAGCTCATGTTTTACATTTAATGATTGTAGGCCCTGATTTAAAGCTGCTTCAACTTCTGTGTCGACGGTTGGTGAATTATCAGAAACGCGGTAAGAGGTTGTAATCTTGAGTTGGTTGGCATTACCAAGGGTTTTAACTTCTAATGATGACTCTTTAAATACTTTTGATAAAGCGTTTTTAACGGTTTCGGTTTCCATTTCTTTATCAAAACGTACTTGATACGTTCTTCCACCTTTAAAATCAACTCCTAATTTAAACCCATCATTTTTAACATAAAAAATAGCCCCTGCCGTAATTATTAAAGCTGAAATGGCATAATATAATTTTCTTCTTCCAACGAAATTAAAAGCAACATCTTTAAACGAATTGCGAGTAACATCATTATCAAAAGGAATTTCCATTTTACGTTCTAGCATCCATTCAAACACTACCCTTGTAATTAATATTGCTGAAAACAAAGAAGCGCCAATTCCTATCAAAAGAGTCGTTGCAAAACCTTGTATTGGACCTGATCCAAAAACATATAAAATAATAGCTAAAATGGCTAATGTAGCGTTTGAGTCAATGATAGAACTCATCGCATGTTTAAAACCTTCTTTAATGGCGTGGGATGTATTTTTTCCCAATGCCAATTCTTCTCGAATACGTTCAAATATAAGGATATTGGCATCTACTGCCAACCCAATAGTTAACACGATGCCGGCAATACCTGGGAGAGTAAGCACAGCCGTCATTGATGTTAAACCACCCAAAATAAAAAACATGTTTGCAATAAGAGCAATGTTAGCTACTAAACCTGCTTTATTGTAGTATGCATACATAAATATAAGAATGACTAATAATGCTATTATAAATGAAATCAAAGAAGAGTCAATGGCTTCTTGACCTAAAGTTGGACCGACCACACTTTCTTCAACAATTCTAGCAGGTGCTGGTAATTTACCCGCGCTCAAAACTGCTGCCAAAGCATTGGCTTCTTCAACCGTAAAATTTCCAGTTATTTGAGATTGTCCACCTTTAATTTCTCCATTAACTGTAGGGGCTGAGTAAACTAAATTATCCATCACCACGGCAATTGAACGGCCTTTTTCTGTTGCACTTTTTGGTGAATTTGCCCTTGTTAATTTTGCCCAATTTGCAGCAGCTTCGCCAGTCATGGTCATGCTAATGTAGGGATGGCCGCCACTTTGTGCATTAAAATCTGCACGAGCATCCGTAATGATATCGCCAAACATAGCAGCTTTACCACTGCGGTCAGTTACTTTAATGGCAAATAAATCAAAATACCTATAAATTACTTCGCCAGCTTCGTTTTTCCTTTCTTGTTCTTTCGCTCCCCACATGAACTTTACCTTTGAAGGGAAAATGGCCTTCACTTTTTCCAACCTAAGATAAGAATTAATTTTTGCCGTATCTTGTTTAGCTGCTGTTCCAACTGTTGGGCCAGGTATATAAGAATATCCTTTGGATTTCTCATCTTGATAAACTGCCGCTTTTAAAGGAGAATACAAAGAATATAAAGGAAAACGTTTTAAGAAATTTTTAACTGCGGTATCTTGCTTTTCTGCATCTGATAATGTTGGTGTTGATATAGCTGCAATTTTAGAAATGCTATCTTTTTTTGTTTTTAAAGTATCAATATCATTGACTTTAATGTTTTCTGCTTTTGAAATAGAATCATTTACTTGGCTTGAATCTTGATTGTTTTCAAAATCAGGATATAAAATATTTTTCACTTTCGTGTTTGCTTTTTCAAAAAATGGAGCGATTTCTTGATTTTCATAAGTTTCCCAAAATTCTAAGTTTGCAGTTCCTTGTAATAATTCACGAACGCGTTCTTTGTCTTTCACGCCTGGTAATTCTACCAATATACGACCGCTCGAACCTAATTTTTGAATATTTGGTTGCGCTACACCAAAGCGATCAATACGTGAACGGAAAGTAGCTTCAGAGTTTGTAATGGCTTCATCTACCGTTTTGCGAAGAAATGCCATCACTTGGTCATTGCTCGCATTAAAATCAACTTTTCCTTTTAATTCAATGGTTTGAAAAAGCGGAGCTAATCTGCCATTTGGTGCATTGTCACGATATGTTTTTTCAAAAACAGTTAAATAATCATCATTATTTTTACCAAGATTTGCAGTGGCATCATTAATAGATTTGTTAAAAGCCGCATCTGTATTGTTGTTAGATAAATTCTTCAAAATATCAGCAACTGAAATTTCTAAAGTTACATTCATCCCGCCACGTAAATCTAAGCCCAGATTGATTTCACGCTTCTTACACTCTTCATAGGTGTAACTGGCAATGATTAAATCATAAACTGGAATTTTTTTTACTGAATCCAAATATCTGTCTATTGTTTTTGTTTTTATAGAATCAATATAAGCTAATTCTTTGGTAGAATTATTATTGGCAAATGCTTTTGCATTACTGATAGTTAAAGGAGAAGCAATAATCCCCTCTGCATATTCTTTTGCATCATTTTCTACCCCACTGGTAATCCAAGTGAATGAAAGATAAAAAAGACAAGCAAGCGCTAGTAGTATAGCGAAAATTTTAATGGCACCTTTGTTTTGCATAAAATAGTTGTTAAATCTTGAAAATAAGGAGGCAAATATAGCTTTATGAGCCTTATAAAGCAAATTTATTTAAAGTTGATTATTAATCAATTGGGATGTAAGTTTAGAAATATAAATCATTAAATTTGTCTTAATGATCCGCCTACATTTAATTATTTTTCTTGTTGCTGTAACCTTTAACATGAAGGCGCAAACCAATGTATACAGAGACACCATTTCTGTTTACGAATCTGGTAAAGTGCTTCAAAATCCTTGGGCAGGAGGGATTAACTTTAGCTCGTTTTCGTCAATTGATTTGAATTTAGATGGTAAGAATGACATTGTTGCATTCGATAAAATCAGTTCCAGTGGATTTGGAAAATTAAAACCTTTTTTAAATGTTGGCGCATCTAATTTTAAATATGCTCCTCAGTACGAATCTTTAATGCCTAAAGTTCAGGATTGGGCAATGTTTTACGATTATAATAATGATGGAAAAAGTGATTTATTTGCTTATACTGTAGGAGGAATAAAAGTGTATAAAAACACTAGTACCATTTCAACATTTGGATTTGTGTTAGTCAAAAGTCTTTTATACAGTAATTATAATCCTTCTGGAAGTCCTAATATTGCTAATATATATTCAAATTCTGTCGGGATGCCAGGGATTGCAGATATTGATGGCGATGGTGATTTAGATATCATAAATTTTTCAGTGTTTGGTGTAAGATTAGAATATCATAAAAACAAAAGTAAAGAATTATATGGTCATGCTGATAGTTTAGATTTTGAATTGGCCGATGATTGTTGGGGAGACATTCAAGAAACATCTTGCCAAGTTTATTTAAACCAATGCCCTTATCCCAAAATGCAAAACAAAAATATAAATGAAAAGTCAGCTAAAGTATTACACGCAGGTTCTTGCATCATGTGTTTTGATAGAGATGGTGACATGGATCAAGAGCTTATTTTAGGCGATATATCATGCACAGATGTTTTTTATGCAGAAAACGGAGGCGCGCAAACTAATGCACACATCAGTGACACAACAGTTTTGTTTCCTAATTACCCTGTAAAATCGAGTTTAAATAAAATTCAAATAAATTCCTATCCTTGTACCTATTATTTGGATGTAGACAATGATGGCTACAAGGATTTATTGGCGAGCCCAAATGCAGTATCAGGCTCAGAAAATTTTGAAAGCGTTTGGTATTACAAAAATACTTCTACCACACCAACCGTTAGTTTTAGTTTTCAAAAGAAAAATTTTTTACAAGATGGGATGATTGAACTCGGAGAAGGCGCCTATCCAGTATTATTTGATGCAGATTCTGATGGGAAGAAAGATTTAATTATTGGAAATGTAGGTTACTATAATGGCGCAACAAATATTTCAAAGTTGGCTTATTATAAAAATGTAGGGTCTACCTCATCACCTTCATTCTCGCTCATAACGAGAGATTATCAAAATCTTTCTACCTATAATTTATTTTCAATGGCTCCTACTTTTGGCGATTTAGATAATGATGGTGATAAAGATTTAATCATAGGCCAGAACAATGGTCAATTGGCCTATTTTAAAAACACGGCCTCGTTTGGTGGTCCAGCATTATTTGTGACCGCTCCAGTATTAAATTATAAATCAATTGATGTTGGAAATGTTGCATTCCCTCAAATATATGATATCAATAAAGATGGACTTCTTGATTTAATTATTGGTTCTGTAGCTGGAACTGTTTCATACTATCAAAATACAGGTTCAGCAAGCGTACCAGCTTTTAATTTAGTTACAAATTTTATGGGAGCGATTAATGTAAAACAGTATGGCAGTTTAACTGGCTATAGCACTCCTTATCTATTCGATAATGGAGGAACTACAAAAATGCTTGTGGGTAGTGAGATTGGAAATATTTATTTGTATGATAACATAGACGGTAATTTAACGGGAAATTACAATAGAGTTGACACCAATTTATTTAAAATTAATGATGGCGCTCGTTGTGCGCCAATTTACGAAGACATTAATAATGACGGGAAACGAGATTTGTTTTTAGGGAATTATGCGGGAGGGCTCACATTTTTTAATTCAATTAATAATGGCGTAGTAGGATTACATGAATTTGGAAATAAAACAATTGCAAGCGTTTTCCCAAATCCTAGTCATGATAATATTCAGGTAAGCATCAACACGAGTGAAGTAGAAAACACAATCATCATCATAGATGTTTTAGGCCAAGAAATTTATCATCAAAAAAGTGATAACAATTCCATCAGTATTGATGTTAGCTCTTTTTCAAAGGGCTTATATTTTTTATCACTACAAGATAAAAGTTTGAGAAATATTTTTAATTCGAAAATAATTATAGAGTAAAATATATGTCTACTAATCTCATTTCAATTTATGCGACAATTTATAACGTTTTAAGTACAATCAAACCAATTAGACAATTTTATAACCGTACAACATAAATCTTTTTATTTTTTTATCAAAAGAAGTACATTTATTAAAAAAAACTTATCATGAAAAAATCAATATTAATTGCGATAACGCTATTTTCAGGTGCAGCCAATGCACAAACTTTAACAAACTCAAAAGGAAGCGAGTATAAATTTACAGTTGTGAAAAATTTGGATGCAACGGCGGTTCAGCATCAAGATTTAACAGGAACCTGTTGGTCATTTTCAGCATTGTCCTTTTTTGAAAGTGAACTAATCCGATTGGGTAAAGGAAAAGATTATAATTTATCAGAAATGTTTGTGGTAAGAAAAGCATATCCATTAAAATCTGACAACTATATCAGAATGCATGGTTTTTCAAATATTGCGCAAGGTGGCGGCTTTCCAGATGTTGTTCAGGTTATTCGAAAATATGGCATTGTGCCTGAAGAAATTTATACTGGTAAAAAAAATCCAAAAGATCTTCATAATCATACACAATTAGAGTCTACAATTAAAGCTATTGTAGCAACAACCGTCAACGAAAAAAACACAAAAATAGATTTTGATGCCGTTCATAATATTATTGAAAGTACTTGCGATGCTTATTTAGGAAAGGTTCCTGAAAAATTTACTTATAAAGGAAAAGATTACACCGCTAAAACTTATGCAGAAGCAACTGGCATTAAACCTGATGATTATGTTTATTTAACCTCATTTAACCACCATGATTTCTATTCAAAATTTGTATTAGAAATTCCAGATAACTGGAATTGGGAATTAATGAATAATATTCCCTTGAATGAATTACAAGAGGTGATGCAATATGCTATTACAAACGGGTATACTTTTGCTTGGGCGGCAGATGTGAGCGAAAAGGGATTCCGATTTAAAGAAGGATTAGCAATTGTTCCTGAAACACCAATTGAAGAAATGAATGAAGAACAAAAATTGGAAATAGTAAAAAAACCACAGCCTCAATTAAAAATTACACAAGAATTGCGCCAACAAGCATTTAATAATTATGACACGCAAGATGATCATGGCATGCATATCGTGGGAATTGCAAAAGATCAAAATAATACACCATACTATATTGTAAAAAATTCTTGGGGAAAAGATCGTAATGAATGTGATGGTTATTTCTATGCCTCTGAAAGTTACGTCTTATATAAAACTACGAGTATCATGCTTCACAAAAAAGGATTGCCGCCATCCATCGCTAAAAAATTGGGTATTACACAGTAATAATTGAATTTAATTAAGAGCCTTTCGTGAAAAACTTTCAGGAAAGGCTTTTGTTTTTTATACTAAATTTGAGGTAAATAATAAATTATGGAAGAAAATACTGCAAATGATAATCGTAAAAAATCCGCGTTGTTATGGGCACTCATCATACTGCTTGCAATTACAAATGGAATAACTTTTTGGATGTATTGGAACGAAACAAATCGAGTTGCGCAAACCATTGTTTTAAAAGAAAAGGTTGTTGTTGAGAGGGACAACGTGAAAGATGAACTATTACAATTACAACAAGACTTTGAATCTTTAAAAACCAATAATAAAACTTTAAAATCTGAAATTGAACAAAAAAAAGCCGAAATCATTGAATTAATCAAAGAAGCTGAAAAACACAAAGGAGATCCTTACATTATATCTCGGTTAAAAAAAGAATCCGAAACTTTGCGTACCATCATGAGAGGCTATGTGCGTACAATTGATTCTTTAGGAACTTTAAATAAAACGTTAGTATTAGAAAAAGGGAATGTGTTAAAGGATTTAGAAAATGAAAAAAATAAAATTTTAGATTTAAATAAAGAAAAAGAAGATTTAAAATCTACCATTGAAAAGGGTTCTATTTTATCATGCTTTAATATTGTTGCCAAAGGCGTTAAAATAAAAAAGGGCGGAAAAGAAACAATAACATCAAAAGCCAGTCGCGCCGAAAAAATAAAAGTATCTTTTTCTTTGGGAGAAAATAAAATCGCAAAACGAGGAGAAAAAATTATTTATATTAGAATTGTGACTCCTGATGGAAAAGAAATGGCGAAAAGTTATGATGAGGACTACCGATTTAGTTTTGACAAATCATCTGGTTATTTTGCAGGAAAAGAAATATTAAATTATGCCAATGCCGAAATTAGTGGTGTTACTTATTGCGAAGGTCAAGGCAATCTTGTGCCTGGAAATTATATTATTGAAATCACTTGCGATAAGACCATCATTGGCTCAACATCTTTAAAATTGGAATA
The DNA here is from genome assembly GCA_046345275.1 of Bacteroidota bacterium. GTDB lineage: Bacteria > Bacteroidota > Bacteroidia > B-17B0 > Aurantibacillaceae > UBA4416. The sequence continues at coordinate 4,649 of JBKDJY010000038.1, read as the reverse complement.
ATTTTCCACATGCTTTAATTTGTTGAGCTACAAAAATTCTTTTTGTTAGTAAGCATAGATCTTAGTTCCACATTAGAAGTTTTAGGAATCCTATCACAACAGGTATAATTTGTTTGCAACAAAAAGTAATCACTAAACAAGTGTGATAAAAGAAACAATAAACTTTTGATTTTTTTTCTCAAAGATTGATGCATTCTTATTGATTGGGATATTTTATTTTTGGTTCATATTTTTCGACTTCAACAATTTTTAAATCGTTTTATTTCGATTTAAAAAAGTTGGTTTCAAAAAAAAGAAGAATACATTTGTGTAAATAGTTATATTGATGGATTATAAATCAACTTAAAAAATGAAAATTGAACAGATATATACAGGATGTTTAGCCCAAGGAGCGTATTATATTACCTCTGGGTCAGAAGCAGTAATTATTGATCCATTGAGGGAAATACAACCTTATTTAGATAGGGCACAAAAAGATAATGTCAGTATAAAATATATTTTCGAAACTCATTTTCATGCTGATTTTGTTTCTGGTCATATCGATTTATGTAAAAAAACAGGTGCGCAAATTATTTACGGGCCTACAGCCAATCCCGAATTTAAAGCTACTATTGCAACAGATGGGCAGGAATTTAAATTAGGAAAAGTAACCCTCAAAGTTCTTCACACTCCTGGACATACCATGGAAAGTTCATGTTTTTTACTCAAAGATGAAAATAACAAAGACTATGCTTTGTTTAGCGGTGACACTTTATTTTTAGGAGATGTAGGACGTCCAGATTTAGCGCAAATAGATGGATCAATGACGCAAGAAGAATTAGCTGGCTTATTGTATGAATCTATCTATACCAAAATTATGCCACTGACAAATCACTTGATTGTTTATCCAGCACATGGTGCAGGAAGCGCTTGTGGTAAAAACATGATGAAAGAAACGGTTGACACTTTAGGAAACCAAAAAAAAGTCAATTATGCATTAAATCAACCAAGTAAAGAAGCATTTATTAAAGTGGTAACAGAAGGATTATTACCTCCTCCTGGATACTTTGCCATGAACGTCGAATTAAACAAAAAAGACATAGAAAGTTTTGACACTGTTTTAAAAAATGGTATGCGAGCCTTATCAGCCAAAGAATTTGAAGTTATTGTTAATTCGACAAATACATTGGTTTTAGATACCAGAGACGCTGAATTTTTTGCAACTGGTTTCATTCCCCGTTCAATTAACATTGGTGTAAACGGTGATTTTGCGCCTTGGGTAGGCGCCTTAATTAAAGATGTAAAACAACCCATTTTATTAGTCACTGAAATTGGATTAGAAGAAGAATCAGTGACCCGTTTGAGTCGTGTTGGTTTTGATAATGTTCTTGGATATTTAGAAAACGGATTCAAAACATGGAAAAAAACAGGAAAAGAAATTGATACCATCAATAGAATAAACGCTTTTCAATTTGCAAAGGAATTTAACTTAAAATCAGATATTGTAATCGACGTGAGAAGAGAAAGCGAATATAGTACCGAACATGTTGAAGAAGCATTCAATCAACCCTTAGAACAAATAAATGAATGGTTTATAGAGATCGATACGCATAAGCCGTTTTATATACACTGTGCTGGTGGATACAGAAGCATGATTGCAGCAAGTATTCTTAAATCTCGAGGCATTCATCATTTTAAAGAAATTTCTGGAGGTTTTAAAGCCATTGAAAAATCTGGTATTTCAACAACTCATTTTATTTGACAAAGTAAATTACATAAATCTTAAAAAAGATTGTCTCTCATTGATTGGAATTAATAAAGAATTAAGACAATTGATTCAATATATTTTTAGCCAAAATTTGATGTGCTGTTTTTTCCTTCGTAATAATGTTGATCAAATTCTTTAATAACCAATTCATCTTTTTTAATGGAAACTTTAAGCCAATTCAAATAAATTTCTTTTTTCTCAGCTTCACTTAATTGATAGTTTTTTAATTGAGCTCTAATTTTAGTGCTTAACTCATGCATGCACAATGCTGCAGATACGCTGATGTTAAAACTTTCAGTAAATCCATACATGGGGATGCTCACAAATTCATCTGCCATGTTTTTTACATCTTCTGAAATACCTGTGAGTTCAGTTCCGAATATCAGAGCCAAAGGTTTTTCAATTGGTAAACGATTTATTGTTACACTTTTTTCGTGAGGTGTTGTCGCCACAATTCGATAACCTTTATTTTTTAATTGATTCAAACATTCAATGGTATTGTTTTCAAATTTTTGATACCGATGTAAACTCAACCATTGCGTTGAACCCATCGAAACGTCTTCGCTTATTTTATACTTATTTCTATTTTCTATAAAATGAATATGTTGAATTCCAAAAATATCGGCACTTCTCAATACCGCACTAAAATTATGCGATTGATAGACGTCTTCTAATACAATTGTTAAATGATTGGTTCTTTCATCTAAAACTTCTTTCAATCTTTCTCTTCGTCGACTGCTCACAAAACCCTCTAAGTAATTTGTTAAACAAGCTTGATATTTTAAATCTAACATGCTTCAAAGATAGTGCTTTGAGCGATTAATATGCTCCGAAATGATTAAAAAATCAGTACATTTGTAAAAAAAATAATGTCAAAAGATAGTCAAGGACCTAGAAAAACATTTTCGAAAAGTGGTTCATCAGATTTTAATAAAAGGAAATCACACTCAAATTCAGATAAATCAAAAAGAACAAATACGTCTGCGCGAAGACCTTATGGAAAAAAAGAAGATGCAGAAAATCGGCCATACATTAAAAGAGAAGATGGGAAATATGAAAGTGCTGATGCTCGAAAACCTTTTGGAGAAAGAGAAAGAAAGTCTTTTACAAAACGTGATGATGGAGAAAAACGTCCTTACGTAAAACGAGAAGATGAAAAATACAAAAGTGCTGGTCCTCGAAAACCTTTTGGAGATAGAGAAAGAAAGCCTTTTACAAAACGTGAAGATGGAGAAAAACGTCCGTACATAAAACGAGAAGATGGTAAATATGAAAGCTCTGGTCCTCGAAAACCTTTTGGAGATAGAGAAAGAAAGCCTTTTGAAAAACGTGATGATGGAGAAAAAAAATCTTCAATTTCTAGCAGAAGAACAAAAGGTAAATACAGAGATTTTGATAAACCTTATGAACCAAAATTAACAAAGGACCAAAAACTAGTAGAAAAATCTAAAAGAATTGGATCTGCAAAAACTTCAACACAAAAAAATGTAAGTCCTGATGCCATTCGTTTAAATAAATATGTAGCCAATGCTGGAGTTTGTTCAAGAAGAGAAGCAGATGTTTTGATTGCTACTGGGGTAGTTTCGGTAAATGGAAAAATAATAACTGAAATGGGTTATAAAGTGAATCCAACAGATGTCGTTAATTATGGAGGCGTACCAATTAAAAATGAAGTAAAGAAATATTTGTTATTAAATAAACCAAAAGATTACATCACAACAATGGATGATCCTGAGGAACGTAAAACGGTGGTGGAATTAATTCGTAAAGCCTGTAAAGAACGTTTATACCCTGTTGGACGCTTAGATAGAAACACAACAGGCGTCTTGTTATTTACCAATGATGGGGATTTAACAGCAAAATTAACGCATCCTAAATTTAATGTAAGAAAGGTATATCATGTGGTTTTAGATAAACGAATAACTTCTGAAGATTTTAAAACCATCAGTGAAGGATTTGAATTAGCCGATGGCTTTATAAAACCTGATGCAATAGAATATGTTGGTGAAGGGAAATCAGAACTTGGAATAGAAATTCATAGTGGAAGAAACCGCATTGTGCGCCGCATGTTTGAATATTTAGGGTATGAGGTAATTAAACTAGACAGAGTTGCTTTTGCAGGCTTAACAAAAAAAGATTTACCACGCTCTAAATATAGATTTTTAACGCCTAAAGAAGTTGATTTCTTAAAAATGTTAGGATAAATGAATAACAATCAAATAAGGATGATACTCTGATGAAAAAAATATATTATTTATCAACTTGCGATACTTGCAAGCGAATCATTAATGAGCTTGAATTAATATCTAAAAAATTTATATTTCAAGACATAAAAACTAAAACAATAAGTGAAGCTCAGCTAGAAGAACTAAAAACAAAAGCTGGAAGCTATGAAGCTTTGTTTAGTAAAATTGCTCGCAAATATAGATCGTTAAATTTATCCTCAAGCACGCTTGATGAGCTGAAATTAAAAAATCTTATTTTGGAAGAATATACTTTTTTAAAACGTCCTGTTATATTAGTGAATGATAAAATTTTTATTGGCAATTCAAAACAAGTTATTGACGCTGTAAAAAAAGAATTGAAATAACCATTTCATTTTTTTAGATTAATTTTGTTTATTACAAAAAAAGATTATCAGTATTATAAAGTATCCTCATAAAATCCAATTTGTTTTCTATGTACTTTATTTAATCTGAAATAGCCCTGTTTTCCTTTAGCAACAAGACAAATGACATGAATTGATTAATCCATATATCAATAAAATAACTGGAGTTTCCCCAAAAATAATTCAAATATTTCATAAAACCATGATTATGAGTGAAATAAATCACTTATAAAGTGTAAAAGCACGAAATAAAGATTCCCCATAAAAATAGAGTCCATAGCTTAGAAGTCTTAT
>JBKDJY010000037.1:0-34554 GCA_046345275.1 Bacteroidota bacterium | reverse complement strand
TTAAATTATCAGCGGTTTCGTTAAGGAAGGCAAAAGCGATGCAACGAAAATCGCCTTAAAATTTTAAAAGGGTTTTGCCTACTTTTGCCCTCAAAAGTAGGGAAAAAGAAATTCTGAGTTTTTGAGCAAGCTCTATTTAGAGCTTAGATTAATTATTTAATTTCCCAATCCTTCCAATCCATTTCTTCTCCATTTAAAATTCCTAAATAACTTTGGTAGCGCTTCTCAGCAATTTTCCCTTCCTTTAACGCCTTTAAAACAGCGCAATTCGGTTCATTGATATGAATGCAATTATTAAACTTGCATTCATTTAGCAAAGCTCTTATTTCCGGGAAATAGTGACAAATTTCTTCTTTTTTCATTTCTACTAAACCTAATTCTTTTATGCCTGGAGAGTCAATAATATTGCCGCCAAATGATAATGGAAATAATTCAGCAAATGTGGTTGTGTGCATTCCCTTTAAGTGAGCGGAAGATATATGTCCTGTTTTTAAATTTAAATGATTATCAATGGCATTTACCAAGGTTGTTTTTCCTACACCGCTGTGCCCTGATAAAAGTGATGTTTTATTTTTTAATAAATTTTTAATTTGGTCAACGTCTTTGCTGTTAAACGAACTAATGGCATAACACTTGTAACCAATTTGAGTGTATAATTGAATGATGTCATTTTGAAGTTCAATCATTTCTTTATCAAGCAAATCAGATTTATTAAAAATAATTGTAGCTGCAATACCGTAAGCTTCGGCAGTTACTAAAAACCGATCAATAAAGCCTAAAGAGGTTTTTGGTGCTACTAGCGTTGCCACTAAAATTGCTTGATCTAAATTACTTGCGATGATATGTGCTTGCTTAGAAAGATTAATTGATTTTCTAATAATGTAATTCTTTCTAGGTAAAATGGTAATTATTTGGTGGCTGCCATTTTCATCAATTTGTAACTCAACAATATCACCAACTGCAACTGGGTTGGTTGTTTTTCGATCTTCAAGTCTTAATTTTCCTTTTAATCTGCATTCTAAAAATAAGTTGTTATCAGTTTTTACCAAATACCAACTCCCGGTAGATTTCATTACCAATCCTTGCATCTAGCAAATTTATTATATAAAATTTAAAATTGCTTATAATATCATTAAATTTGATTTAAAAAATATTTTTTAATATGTCAATTATAGTAAGCAATATTTCAAAATTATACGGAGAACAAAAAGCCCTCAACAATGTATCATTTGAAATTGGTAAAAACGAAATAGTAGGATTCTTGGGCCCGAACGGTGCTGGAAAAAGTACAATGATGAAAATTTTAACTTGTTACTTACCCGCAACAGAAGGTTCGGCAACAGTTTGCGGATTTAATGTTAATGAGCAAAGCATTGATGTGCGAAAACAAATTGGTTATTTACCTGAACATAATCCTTTGTATTTGGATATGTATGTGAAAGAATTTTTAGAGTTTATTGGAAATTTATATGCCATTAAACATATAAAAAATAGGGTAAAAGAAATGATTGAGATGACAGGTTTACAAATTGAACAGAATAAAAAAATAGGTGCCTTATCAAAAGGATATCGTCAACGTGTAGGGCTGGCTCAAGCTATTATCCACGATCCTAAAGTGTTGATTATGGACGAACCTACAACAGGCTTAGACCCAAATCAATTAGAAGAAATAAGAGAACTCATCAAAAAATTGGGAAAAGAAAAAACGGTAATGTTGAGTACGCACATTATGCAGGAAGTGGAAGCTGTTTGTAATCGGGTCATTATAATTAACAAAGGCGAAATTGTGGCTAATGAACAAACACTTTCTTTGCAAAAAAACACAGCAAAACAAATTATAACCGTTGAATTTGATAGAGAAGTTTCATTTGATCATTTAAAAAATATTGATGGCGTGTTAGAAGTTATATTGTTTGAAAATAATATTTGGAAAATAACTTCTAACCTTGATACTGATGTTCGAAAAGCAATTTTTGATTATGCCGTTACTCATAGCATTAGTATTTTAACCATCAATAAAGAAGAGCAAAAACTTGAAGAAGTTTTTAAAAAACTAACCAAATAAAAAATATCATTTTGGTTTTATAAATAATAACGATTAGGATACTAAATGAGAGCTGTTTAAAAGTATCTGATTTAAAAAAATAATTCGCACCCTTTATTTATAAATTTAAATTATTCTGCAATAAATCTTTAATAATTTCCTTATGCGATTAACGCGTCGTTTACATTTCATAAAAATTACGGTATTGCTTGGTTTATTATGTTCCATCATATTTAGTTATAAGTTATGGGCAGGGGTTCGTTATTTTCCAAAAGCCCCTTTTCTATCAGCTATTCCTAGCATAGCTGCACCTTATGATTATTTATTTATTTTTTTATTAATCCTTCTTATTTTTATTTCATTTTTCTATCAGCATAGAATGCCGATTTTTTTATTGCTATTGATTTTAATTTACTTATGCATTGATGACCAAAATCGTTTACAGGCTTGGGTTTTGGATTACACACTTATTTTATTTCTATTTTTATTTTATAAAAATAGAGTTGGCGACACAAAGAATTATTATAGTACATTCACAATGATACAAATAGTACTTGCTTCTATCTACATTTTTAGTGGGTTACAGAAATTCAATGTGCATTTTACAGACGAAGTTTTAAACTTAATCCAAATTTCTTTTGGAAAGCATTTATCTCTGCGGCAAATTAATTTATTATTAAAAGTAAGCCACACGATACCCTATCTAGAAATTTTAGTTGGAATTGGTTTGTTAATTAAATCGCTCCGTTACATAGCCATACCAATTGCACTCAGTATGCATATATTATTATTATTATTTGGAAGTCAATTTGATATTGTAAACTTTTTAGTTTATGGCCCATGGAACATCGTGATGATGCCTTTAATTTTATTAGCATTCTTAAAAGTTAAAAAAGAAAATTATTTTGATGTTTCTATTATTTTTAAAAATGTACTTTTTTATGTTGTCATCACATTGATGTTCATTTTTCCCATATTCAGTTTTAATAATAAATACGACTCTTTTTTATCAAGTGCTTTGTATTCAGGAAACTTACATCGTGGGAATTTAGTTCTTACCCATAAGAGTTATCATAAGCTTCCCATCTATATTAAACAATTTGTTACAAAACATCATGATTATTATATCCTAGATATTAAAAAATGGGCCGTTTCAGAATTAAAATCTCCTTGCCTACCAGAATATAGGGTTTTTGAATCAGTTCAAGATTATGTATTATTCATAACAAAAACCAATTCTGAAGACGTAAATTTAAATTTTATAGAAAGAGAAAAAATTGTAAATTTTTAATTTCAATTAATTATAAAAGTAATTTAGACATCTGAAAAGAGTTTTAAGAATTAATTTTTATTAAACAAAAAAACTCAAAATGATTAACATTTCTAAAATTTTATCAAACTTAAATATTCAAGCATTAAATCAGATGCAAGAAGAAACCATTGAAAGTGTAGAAAAAAATAATTCCATTGTTTTAATTTCTCCAACTGGATCTGGAAAGACATTGGCTTTTTTACTTTCTATCCTTCCAAAATTAGATAAAGAATTATTTGGCGTTCAAGTTTTAATTATTGTTCCGTCTCGAGAATTGGCTTTACAAATTGAAAGTGTATTTAAATCAATGGGTACATTTTTTAAAGTAAATAGTTGCTATGGTGGACATCAAGTTCGAGTAGAAGAACAAAATTTTTCTCAACCACCATCTGTTTTAATTGGCACACCTGGCCGTTTGGCGCATCATATTAGAAAAAACAATGTAGATTTATCTCAAACAGAAACACTCATCTTGGATGAATTTGATAAATCATTGGAATTTGGATTTCAAGATGAGTTGGAATTTATCATCAAAAATTGCCATCATATAAAAAAAAGAATTTTAACGTCAGCCACTTCCTTAAAAGAGATTCCAAATTTTGTCGGCTTAGAAAATGAATTGATTCTAAATTTTTTACCAAAAGAAATTAATTTTTCAAAAACTAATTTAACTTCAAAGTTTGTTAGAGTCATTGAAGATGATAAGTTGGAAGCGTTAATGCTTTTATTGGGAAAAATCAACGAGCAGTCCATCATTGTATTTTGTAATCACAGAGAAGCTGTCAATCGAATTTCCGAACAATTAAAAGTGCATCACATAGAGCACGGTGTTTATCATGGAGGCATGGAACAAACAGATAGAGAGCGAACGTTAGTTAAACTTCGCAATGAAAGTTCACGAATATTAATTACAACTGATTTAGCTTCTCGTGGATTAGATATATCAGAAATAGGCACTGTTATTCATTATCAATTACCATTTACTGAAGATATTTTGATTCACCGTAATGGGAGAACTGCTCGAATGAACGCAAGCGGAACCATTTATTATTTGCTAGATAAAGAAGATTATTTGCCGGTTTTTTTAATCAACAAACCATTAGAAGAATCCTTGCCAAATAAATTTATGTTGCCTAAGCCAAGTCAATGGAAAACACTATATATAAGTGCTGGCAAAAAAAATAAAATCAATAAAATGGATATTGTTGGGATGTTATTACAAAAAGGCAATTTACAAAAAGATGACCTAGGCAAAATTGAAGTTTTAGATTTTGCATCATATGTGGCGGTTAAAAGTGATAAAATAGCTCAAACATTATCACTTGTAAAAAACGAAAGAATAAAAAATAAAAAAATAAAAATAGAGCTATCACAATAATTTTAAATACGGATGTTTTCAAATTTTAAAATAACAAATTGGAGCTATTTGATGTTAGCGCTTTTAATTTGCGTGATTGTAATTGGCTATCCACCCATCAATACATTTAGTTATGATGTATTCGGTTATTACATGTATTTACCTTTAACATTTAAATATAACGACATTACAATTCAACATTTTTCAACCATTGACCATATTCTAAAAACATATCATGCGAGCGAAACTTTTTATCAAGCAGTAAAATGGGACAATGGTAACTGGGTGATGCGTTATCCAATTGGATTATCTGTTTTGTTTTCTCCATTTTATTTTATTGCTAACGGCATTGTTCGTTTTACAAATTATCCTGCTGATGGTTTTTCAAGACCTTATCAATTAAGCATTTTGTATGGCTGTTTGTTATACACCTTGATTGGTCTGCATTTTGTAAAAAGAATACTTATCAAATTTTTTGATGATAAAACTTCAGCTCTCACTTTAATTTGCATTGCCTTAGCGACCAATTATTTTTTTCATATTTGCTTGCATGGCCAAGGCGCAATGTCGCACAACCTTCTATTTTTTCTATATGCAATGATCATCTATTTTACAATTGCATGGCATGAAACTTTTGAAACTAAATACATCCTAGCATTAGGTTTATTCATTGGACTAGCGGCTTTGTGTCGGCCTACAGAAATTATTTCTTTAATGATTCCAATATTTTACGGCGTTTATAACAGAAAAAGTTTGATAGAAAAATTAAAATTAATCCTAGTTAAAAAAAAGCAAGTCATCACATTTATCCTAGTTTTAATTGGCGTAGGCTTTATTCAATTCAGTTATTGGAAATATACCTCTGGACATTTTTTAATTAATCCTTATGCATCTGGCAATCCTGGCGAAGGACTTGAATTACTACATCCTCATATTTTAGAAGTCCTTTTTAGTTTTAGAAAAGGTTGGTTTGTTTACACTCCCATCATGATATTAGCTATTATTGGATTTTGGTTTTTAAAAAAAGAAAACAAGTCACTTTTTCTTTCTCTCTTTATTTATTTTGTGATTAATTTTTATGTTGTCTCAAGTTGGTCTTGTTGGTGGTATGGCGCGTGTTTTGGCGTCAGAAGTTTAATCCCAAGCTATGCAGTTTTATTCATTCCCATTGGTTATTTTATTTTTAATGTTTTAAAAACAAGATTAAAATATTTCTTTTATTTTTTTTATTTGCTGTGTATTATTTTAAATCTTTTTCAGACTTGGCAAATGAGTTCTGGAATAATGGATTCAACAAACATGTCGAGAGCTTATTATTTTTCAACGTTTGGTCAAATTACACCTGCGACTACTGAACAAAGAAAATTATTACTCACTGGAAAATTTAATGATGGCATTGAAATATTTTCTAAAGATGATTCGTTAACTCATTTTCTTAATTTTAAAAAAACAATGAATTTTGAAAAAATAGATATTAATTTTAAATCAATAAAATTATCTGACACCATCTACCATTCATCTCAACACAGTTTAATGCTTAATGCCAGTTATCCTTATGCGGAAGCGATTGAAATGATGCATAAAGATATCACACAAAAATCTTATACATGGATTAAAGCCAGTGTTTGGGTTTACTCAATCTATCCTGCAGATAGTTTAGATGCAGTATTTGCGATAGAAATGAAACATAAAGGTTATCCTTTTAAATTTAAAGGTAACCGACTTACAAGTTCTAATTTTAAACCAAATGTTTGGAATAAACTGGAGTGTTATTATCTCACGCCTGATGATTTAAGAAGTAAGAAAGATTTGGTAAGGGTATATTTTTGGAACTATAGTAAAAATTGGATCTACATTGATGATATGATGATGGAATCTTTTGAGCCAAAGATTGATAAATCAGTGTTTTGATTGATGTAACATAAATCAATGAAATTGTCAATTTTAATAATTTCTTTAAACGGTTTATAACTAATATGAATTGAAATAAGCGATTGCTTCTTTCTCATTCATTAAAAACTACTACTTGGCTTGATTGATGTTTTTTTATGAAGTGTTTGAACTAATGAGAATTCAAAACCTTTTGTTTTATAATTTTTTAGATAATTAATTATTAAATCATAATTCATTCTAAAAGAAGTTCCTTTGTAGTTTAACCCTAATTGAAAAATAATTGCATTTTTATTTCTTAAATTTAACCCTATGATAGGCTCGTAAGCAGTGTTTTCGATTTTATAAAAAAACAACATGCCTATATTTAGTTCGTTTGCCAGTGCTTGATTCATGTACAACAATTGAGGCAATATTGTAATTTCTTCGTTAACAATGTATTTACAACCAGCGTGGATATTTATTCTTAAAGGCGTTTTGCTGTAATTGCCTAAGAATGATTCGTTGGGTTGAATGATATGATATAATGAAAATCCACCTAGAAGAGAAAGCTTGTTATTCTTAAAAGTTTTTCTGTAATAGACGCCGTAGTTTAAATCAAATGTAGTGTGGTTAAAGCGATTATAAGATTCGCCTGAAGGGATTGTTATATCAAAGCCATCAGAAGAGGTTGGTGAATACTGAGAATCGTAAGTAAATTTTTCTGGACGAATACTTTTATTTAAAAAACCCATTTGAAGCCCAAAGGATAAATTTTCGTTATTATTATTGATTATTTTGTAGGCAGCTGTCAGTAAAAAATTAAATGTATTCAAAGAACCATTTCTTGCCCCGTTATTATTTATTAAACTTCCTGCTGTAAATTTTGAATTAACTGGCACTTCTATACTTGTAGCAATGCTTCTGAAAGAACCCGCATTTTTTGTGTATTTTGAAGCCTGTTCACGAAAGTTTACATTAAATTGTAGCCCTTTATAATCAGTCATTCGTTCTCCTATTAATGCCGGATTCAAATAAGCAGGATTTGCGTCAAATTGGGTATAATGATAGTCTTGAGCCAGACTAATTTTTATAATAAAATTTAAAAATAAAATGGCATTTATATATTTTTTCATCCGTGATTTAATTTTATCTAATTAAGTTTACCACCCCAAATAATCGAACGTTTTTATTTTCTACAGTAACACCTTTTAACGTGTATTCATATAAACCTACTGGTTGTTCTGTTCCATTAAAACTTCCATCCCAACCTTCATCTTGAGAATTAGAAGAAAACAACAGATTGCCCCATTCATTAAATATTTTAAATTCCATTTTCAAAAGCGGGCCGCCTCTCACTTTTAGTATATCATTGACATCATCGGCATTCGGCGTAAAAGCTAAAGGTATTGCAATCGGCAAATTTGAATAATTTACCAAAACATCAATGCAACTGGTATTTGAGCAAAACTGAGTATTATAAGCTGTTAAGCATACTTTCAAATTTCCAGCTTCTGTGAATGTATGTTCAGCGCTTGGTAAGGTTGAATTTTTGGAATCTCCATAATCCCATAAAAAGTTTGTGGAATTTATAGAAGAGTTTGTAAACGACACAATAGCATTGGGTAAAGTAACTGTTGTGTTTGAAATTGTAAATAATGCATTTGGCGCATTAATGACGGATATGTAATTTGTTTTTATAAGTGAATCTTTACAACCACCTAAGGTTGCTACAACAAGTTTAATGGAGTAAACACCAATTGACGCATATGCGTGACTTGGTGAAAAAATAGTTGATGCTGAACCGTCTCCAAAGTTCCAAAAGCTAGATCCTATTGAGCCATTTACCGTGGTTGAACTATTTGTGAAAGTGATATTTGAATTGACACAACCATTTTGGGCTGAAAAATTTACATTCGGAGGGTTATCAATAGAAATATATGCAGGTTTTACCAAGGAGTCTCTACACCCACCTTGTGTGATGATTAATAGCTTAACAGCGTAGGAACCAACTGTGGAATATATATGGCTAGGTGTTTGAACAGATGAACTGGTTCCATCTCCAAAGTCCCAAATATAAGTAGATCCAGTTGAAGGTATTGATCCATTATTGAAGTTTACTGTTTGTGTTAAACAGCCAAACAATCTATTTCCATCAAACTGTACAACTGGTTTCACTATTGTCAAACTCTTAGATAGTGAGCTGCCACAATTATTGTTACTCGTAACAGTGTATTTCACAATGTAATTTCCGCCAGTGGTGTAAGTATGGCTTGGATTTTGTAAGTTACTAGATGAGCCATCCCCAAAGTTCCAATTCCAAGAAGTAATTGCACCAGAAGTGTAAGTCGCAGTACCATTGAAATTTTGTATTTTATTTACACATTGATTGGTAGAGGTGACTGAGAAATTAAGGATGGGCTTGTCTAATGAAATCACAAAGTTTTTAGTACTAGCGCACAACTGATTTGAGGTAGATGTTAATGAAACCGTGTAATTGCCACCAGAGCTATAATACCGAGTCGGATTATTTTTTATGCTAGTTCCCAAAGCTCCAAAATCCCATAAAGAACTTTGAAGGAAACCAGAACCTCCAGAAGATGTGTTGGTAAAATATACAGAGTCTGTTAAACAATTTAAAGAATAGGATAAACTAGGGGTAAGACCCACATTAACGATTGTTAATGATTTCTTTATGGTGTCTTTGCAACCATCACTTGCGGTGACAATTAAAGAAGTCGTATATGTTCCTGTTGCAGAATAAGTAGATGCTGGATTGGTTATAATTGAATTTGCGCCATTTCCAAAATCCCATTTCCAAGCAACGATTGTGCCTGTTGTGGTTGAGGAAATATCAGTAAATTGAATATTACTTTTGGAACACAAGACCCCAGTATTAAAATCTGCATTTGGTGAAGAAAGTTTTGAAGTGTACGATATGATATTATCACTTGGATCGCCATTTAAATAAGTTTTTACTACAGAAAAATCAGTGCTGCTTATTTGGGTACAGGGAGTCGTTAATTTAAAACGAAGAACAATCAGTGTAACGCTGGTGTCTATTTTTAGGAGACTACTAGAAGTATAGCGTAATTTTCGATCAAATGTATTAAAATTAATGAGGGAAGATAGATAATTGTACTTATTAAAAACTGTATCGTAAGTTAATTTAGTCTCATTAAATTTGAAAGAAAAGTCAATCGCAGTGATTACATTTTTAGATTTTAAAATGATGGGTATATCTATGTAATTGATTGTTGTTGTTGAACTTTGTAATGCAAAAATGAGAGAGTCTTTTTCAAGCCCTTCATTTACTTTATTTACATTATCGTTAAAGTTTAAATTTTTGTGATCATTGAAATTAATTTTTGCATCTATTTTTAAATTTGAAATGATGATGATACAGAATGATATTAGTAGTTGTTTCATTTTTTAAGTATGCTATAAGTAATTTATTATTTCAATAAATTATTTGCTTATAAATTTAGGCGCAAAATTACAAGTTGATATAAAGATAAAATTACCAAGAGGTTATGATATGTTTAATATTATTTGGGGTTTTCTTAACATGAATTTCACTTAGCAGAAGATTTTGGTGAATTCAAATATTTATTTTTTATTTACAGCTTAGTTGAAATTTTATACTCCAAAAAAAAGAGCCATCTGCAAAATAGCAGATGGCTCTTTTTATTTAAACAATCTATCTTAGTTACTTAACACAACTTTCTTAACAATTACAAAGTTATTATTAAATATTTTAAACAAATAAACGCCTCTTGCAAAATTCTCAACGTTAATTTCTTGAGTTTCGTTTGCATTAACTTTTGTTTCAAATAGAACTTCTCTAGCAGTAATATCAAATATTTGAACAGTAGCATCTTCAACAGCTACAACATTTAATATTTTTGAAGAAGGATTTGGGTAAACACTTATTGCTTTGTCAGTGTATAAACCATTTCCTGAATCTGTATTTCTTTTTACAACTTCAACTTCAACTTTTTCTCCATTTAAATAACCAGCAACAGAATTTAAATCATCTGGATTAATCGTTCCATTAATCATTTCAAAACGTACTGAAACAATTGATTTAGAAGTATTAAATGATGCTAAGCCATTTGAAGTAAATCTTAAGGTTTGATCATTTGCATTTAAATGACTTAAGGCTTCAATAGAAGATGCAAAATTAGTTGTTGTATTATAAGTTAAATTTGCTGTGTCATATTTGAATGAAAAATCCAAAGCATTAACCGGATTTTTTGATACTGCAAACACTGGAACATCAATTGTATTTCCTTTTATAGTAGCTTTTGAAAGATCAAATACAACTTTATCTTCACTGGTTGCAGTTTTTTTAATTGTACCATCAGGAAGGATTGAAGCGTAATTACCATTAACATCTCCTAATAAAACACTTCTAAAAACTGCATTGTCAATTAGTGGACAAGCAGTTACAGTAGCAGGAACAGGTAAACAAAATGCAATACTTGGTACTTTTGCTTTAGAATATCCAATACCATTATTTAATGGGAAAGTTGTAGAAATTGCATAAGCAGGATTATTGATTACTGTTAATGAATCAATAAATAACCAGTCTTTAGACAATTGTCCATTAGAAACACCTGCATCTGAATAGTTCCAAGCTTGTTTAAATTCTGGGATAGATAAAACCGCTCTTTGGTTAATTTGAGAAACGTCACCAGCACTCACTTTTCCATCAAGATTAACATCTAATGCAACAATTTGGTATACAGAAGGAATGAAAGAATTATCATTTAACAATAATCTTCTTCCCAATAATGCATCAGCACCGTTAACAACAGATTGAATGTCTGTAGTTCCTAATATATCTCTTTGAATAGAAACGTTTGCACCATTTGTAATGTTATAAACTACTTTACCATCTAAATCTGGTTGTACCGCTACTAAAGTGTTTGTTACACAAGTTGCATTGCTTCCATATACATTCGTAATTAAAAAAGCATTTGGATTTGCAGTGTTATATTTAATGCGACTTGCATCAGACCAGAATTTTAAAATAGAAGTAAATGTGTTATCTACTAACGTGCTATATGTACCATCAGAAACTGATTTAGATGAAACATTAGTGATATAACTTTCTTCTAAAGAACTTACTTGTATGGTTGTTGTTTCTGTGGCATTAAATGTTACATTTTTAGTAAATTCTACACACAAAATTTCCCCAGTCCCATTAAATTCTGTATTTGCTGGTGCTGTAGCGTTAAAGTAAACTGAAATATTCATTATACCATTAGCTGCATCAATTACATTAGATACATCAACAAAAGATGGGTTAATTAAAGCACTGTTTACTGTAACTGTACCTGTTGGTGTAATTTTGTTTTTGTCATAATTTAAAGTAAGATCATAACCAATAACGTTATCAACTGTATAGGTAACTGCTGCAGAAATAGGTAAACAAAATGTATTTTGTAAACAAGTTTGTGTAACTGTACCAACTGCATAAGGTAGAGCAAATGGATTAGCAATATTTAAAGTTATAACAGGCGAAATAGTTACCGCGCCTTTATCATCTGTAGATTCAACAGTAATGTTAGCAATACCAATAACGCTCGTCCAGTTAATTGAGTAAGGGCTTGTATTATCAATACCAATTGAAACACCGTTTACTTTAAACTCAACTTGTGTTACTGTACCATCAGCATCTGATGAATTAGCATTGATAGTAACAACTGCTGGAGCAATATAAGAAGCACCACTCACAGGAGATGTGATTGCAGCAGAAGGAGGAATGTTAGCAGCAACAGAAATATTAGCTATGGTTGAAAGTCCAGTTAAACCTAAATTGTCTGTAGCAATTGCTCTAACAGTATGTGGTCCAACTATAGCAGTCCAGGTGAAAGAATATGGAGCTGTATTGTCAACACCTATTGGAGTACCATCTACCAAAAATTGAACTTGAGAAACTGTACCATCAACATCTGATGCATTAGAGGTAAATGTAACAACGTCTCCCACTGCAGCTGTTGCAGGCGAAGATATAGAAACTGTTGGAGCTTGGTTATTTGCAGCAACAATGACAACATTACTAGAATTCGTAAAATCGCCGCTGTTATCAGTTGCTCTAGCAGTAATGGTGTGTGAACCTACAGTTGCAGTATAAGAAGAAGCATATGGAGAAGCATTATCTATTCCTATAGATAAACCATCAACAAAAAATTCAACAGAAGTTACTGAACCATCAGCGTCAGCTGCATTTGCAGTAATTGAAACAGCGCTTCCAGTAATAACATTTGCACCGTTTAATGGAGCAGTTATACTTACAGTTGGAGGGTTGTTTGGAGCAAGTGTTAATCCAGCAATCACAGTTTCACCAGCTTGTGGGTTATTAGCAACAAATTCAACAGGTGTACCACCTGGATTGATTAATTGAATGTTTAATTCAAATCCAAATACACCATCAGTTGTAAATTGACCAATTAAAATTCTATTATTTGGGCCAAAGCCTAAACCGCCTCCTAAAATTGATAATGCACCGTTTGTAGTTGAAAAAGTTCCAACACTAGCGTTGTCAATAAAAACGTCAGAAGGAGTACCAGCACCACCAAAACCTAAAGCAGTAGGTACAGCAGCAGTTCCAGTAATTAAACCATCTCTTGCAATTGTACTAGCAGTAGCTGCCGTTCCAACGTTAATTGGTAAACCGTAAACACCACCTGGGTTATTTTGTAAAATACCTTGTGTATTTCCAAGAGATCCATCAGTATCTTCTCCTTCTACAACACCAACTTTACCAGCAGAAACTCCACCAGTAGTTAAGTATGAATCCATCATCACGGTGTTTTTTTTGATATTTGCTGCACTAATACCTTGTGCTCCTATTTCAACACCATTATTTGGGTCGTTGTAAAAAGCAGTGGTTGTAGTTATTTTTAATGGATGATTGGCATTTCCTTTCAATAAAGAAAATTTCCATCCAGCTTCCATATCTACATATACCCTATAAGTAACAGATTGGTTAGCTACTAATTGAGGAATGGCTCCGTTCGCTATTGAGTTAGCTTCATCGGCTGCATTGGCTACATAGTATTTCTCAACGATGATGCCTTCAAGACCTTGAGCTTTAGCATACGAACCACTTAAGGTAAGCGCTAAACCAAGTATGATTTTTTTTATATTTTTTGTTTTCATTTTGTTTTTTTTAGTGATTGTTTTAATTATATTTTTATTGTTTATATTTTTTTAAATAGTAGCCTAAATTCTATTCTTATTATTTTATTCATTTTTAAGATTAGCGTATGCATGTTTAAAATCTAAAAAAAACAAGCAACATCTATATTCATTAAACTCTATAGAACAGATTTAGGCAATACTATTTTAAAAAATATGTAAGTTTTTAATTACAATTAGTTCCAAAAGCAGGAGCAAATATTGAGAAATCATCAACATCTGTATCGCCATCTTTATCAATATCAGTTGGGCAAGCTACCAGTCCTTTAGTAGCTCCTAAGAAAGCTGAGTATGACCAATCAGATAACCAGTTGTCGCCAGTTGAAGCAAACGCACCTCTGTAAGAAGCTGGTACAAAAAACCCGTCAACTGGAGCTACAGGGCAACCAGCAGTTGATAAAGCTGGATTAGGAATAACATCATTTTTTACTGAGAATAAATTTGTTGTTGTATTTACAGTAAAGTTATAATTAAATCCTGGTAATGTATTACCAACCACAATCGTGTTTAAATCAGTAGTTGTAAATTGTGTATTGTCACTTGCAAGTACAGCTGTTGTAGCAGATGCAATAGTTAAAGGATTTGTTACACCAACAAATGTATTACATTTTACTTTTAAACTTTGCGATCCATTTCCGCCTGTTACAGCCCAGTTGTGATAAGATTCTGAACCGCCAGTTCTTGTTCCTAAAGATTTAATAATATTAAATCCATTTTTGTAATTAGCAAAAATTGAATTGTAAATTTCTCCTTCAGTTAATTCTTTTGCATTGATTGCGTTAATACCACTATTATCAGATGTATTTGATGCTTTTGCATTACCAACAATTGTAACATTATAAATTACAGGATGAGATTTAGGGTTATTGTTTGATTTTTGGTCATCAGAATCAGCTTCAAATCCATTATCAGAATCTTCTGAGAAAGTTAAATCCCCTTTCATACCAAATAAAAATTGAGCTTTTCCAGTCCAACCTAAATCATAGTCAAACATATCATCGTTACCGAACAAAGTTGTTACATATTTTACATTAACAGTTCCACCAAAAAATTCGATGTTGTCATCTGCGCAAGAAATAATTTCTAAATGCTCGATAGAAGTTCCTCTACCAACAGAACCTAAAGTTAAACCGTTGATTTCAGCTCCAACAGCTAAAATAGCTCCTGAATGTCTAATAGATACATAACGTAATATACCTGAGTTATCATTATCATCAAATGATTGAGATGACAATTCACCAGGAACAACTGCTGCTGAGGTATTTACACCGTAACGATCTTGAGGATTTGTCGTTGCAAAACCTTCTATCGTTCCTAATCCATCAGCTACTGCTAATTTTCCAGCACCACCTGCCACGAAAGGACCGTTAGCTGCTAAACTCAAGTTGTTAGTTGCTTTACCTAATAAAACAAGACCGCCCCAAAGACCTTTGTTAGCAATGGAATAGCTTCCATCCAATGGATCTGCTTGAGCAGTAAATACGATTGGGCATTCCTCTGTTCCTGAAGCAATAATTTTACCACCTCTTTCAATCACCAAAGCAGTTGCTTTTGCTGGATCAACAGTTAATGTACCTGTACCAGCAGTAATGCCACCTTTAATAACAGTTCCTGGTTGAATCGATAAAATTTGCCCAGAAGGAATGTAAATTTTTTGATCGAGGATATACGTTTTGTCACAAGTAAAATTTGCGCCAGTCGTTAATTCGCCACCAAAAGTTCCAGCTACAGCAACAAAGCCAGGTAAAGTTGACACTGTTACACTTGGTCTAGATCCTACTGGAGGGCATCCACATTTAGCTCCTAAGTTTGTTTGTGCGAAGCTTGGCACAATTGACGCTGTCGCCATCGCAACAGTTGTCAATAGTTTTGAAATTTGTTTTTTTGTTTTCATTTTTTTGTTTTTTTTAGTTTTAGTTATTAATTATTTGTTTTAGGACGATGCAAATTAAAACAAAGCTTATCTATAAAAAGGAATGAAAACATTATGAAATCATTATTAAAAATCCTTCGTTTTATCAGATTAGTTAACAATAGTTAAGCATTGTGATAAAAAATCATTATTAAACTTTACAATGAATTAAGAATTAGTTTAATTAAAAGATGCTTTTTATAAAATACTTTGTAACTAGTTGATTTTTTTGATAAAATCAAAGGTAGTCTTTAGAGAAAATTTCTTTTTGACGTATTTGGCTTTACTTGTAAAAATGACAAAAAGTGATTTTAAAAAAATAAATTTTTTATAACAGTTTCAAAAGATTAATAACTGAAGCATAGAATAAAAAATAATTCTTTATGGAATATTTATAACGAGGTTATTAATCCAACGTTTAATCCAACAGAATATAAATATTTTTTGAGTGGTGTATTTGAGATGCTTGTGATTGAAGTTCTATAAATTGGTTCTGCTTTAAAACTCCATTTTTTTGTGATGGCACATTCAAATCCGAAACCAACTACTAAAGCTAAATTTACTGGCGAAATGCCAGTACTATTGTAATAATTTACTTTTACATCGTCGTTCTTATAGCCAGTAATTTGTGATGTTTTCTGAACTAGAAAAAAGTTACAAGAACCTCCTGCTAATACAAAGAGTTTAATTTTCTCATTGATGATATTATATTTAATTACAAAGGGGACGTCTAGATAGTAATATTGATTGTTATAATTAAAAATTGAAGGTTGAGAAGTGTATTGTTTTTTTGTTTTCTCGCCTTTGTTAGAAATGAGTAAGCCAGTTGCAAGCGTAATTTTTTTATTAAAATTAAATTCATAGTTTAAACCTGTTGTATATCCAAGTTTCCATACTTCAAGCGTATCAAGGCTATTTTTTATCCATTCATTTGATGCATTTGATTTAATTGTTCTGAAGCAGTAGTCGGGAGACAATGAAACTCCAAGATGATGTTTTGTTTTTTTTAATGAATCGTTACTTTGGCTAAAGACCGCATAAGAGTTTAGTAACATAATTATAGGAAGTAAATTCTTCATCATGATGTGTGTTTTTAATCTTTAACGCAACGTACACTAAAACCATAAGTTTTGTAAGTGTAATACCTAAAAATGTCTGTGTGGTTTGCTGCAATGTTTCTATACCAAACTTCTTCTCCATTTAATGTTGCCGTCCACCAAAATGCTGTTTGGCTATCACCAATTGAGCCATTAAATAATCTGCAACCACTCGTTAATGCCGTAAATCCACTTTCATTATTTCCAACTGGCATTTCAAGAACGTTGCTCCAAGCATTTGAATTTTTTTCAATTATTTTATCTCTCTCATTTTCTCCTCTCCATGCAGTTCTGTTCGCTTCAGCTTCATTCATTCCAAGCTCAATTTCTAATTCTTTCCATTCTTCATCAGTAGGGATGTGCCATCCAATGGGTGCAATTTTTTTTGAGTTACTGATGGCATACCAATTGTAAAACAAACCATATCTCATGCTTGTTTCTTCAACTTTGCAAAATGCACCAATTTTTTTATTTGCCCAAACGGTATCATTATCGGTTGCTTTTACTTCTGAAATGGGTGTGCTATCATTATAAACTTTTACTTTTAAATTTTCTGCCATCCACCATTTATTGCCAATTTTTACTGTTTTGTAAACATTCCCTTCTACATCTGTAATGGTAGATGTTTCATTGGGAGTTTTTTCTTTAACAGTTGTTTTCTTTTTACAACCAATAATGATTGTTATCATCATTAATAAAATCAGTATTGCTTTTGAAAACCTATATGTATTGATCATTTTCCGTTTTTGAAGATGAATGGGATGAATATTTTTTTTGTAATAAGAGATAATTTTATTGAAGATAGAGATGATGAAATAGTTTACATTTAGTTTTTGATGAAAAATCTGCTTTTAAAAGTATTTTCATAATTTATTTTTATTAAATACAAGCCGCTGTTAACGCTTGACAAATCAATCTCTTCATTTTTTACGAGTGTAGTAGTCCCTAAATTTTTAGTTAAAAGTAATGTTCCAAAAGAATCGTAAATGGCATAACTTATTTCTCTTGCTTTACTGGGTAATGTGCTTAAATAAATTTTATCTTGAGTAGGATTAGGACGTATATCAAACTCGAAATTATCTCCGTTAACCGATGGACAGACCGTTGAAATTTCTCTTCCTCCGCATGATCCGGGATAACAACATAAACTTTTTATCTGATAGTTTGCTTTTGGATCATAATTACAAGCCATGGTATCCATACAACCAAATACAATTAAATTTTTGCAAGCAGTTGCATCGTTACACCTGTATACATTACTGTACTCTAAGTATCTGCCATCTTTGCAACCACAAGTTCCGGGATATTTTAAATAAGGACTATACTTTTCACCTGGTAAAATAATATTATCATTTGCAACATATTTTACGTTTGTCGGAATGCCATTAATTAATTCTTCAACTTCTATGTTAATTTCAAATTCTAAATTTCCTTTTGTTGTTAATTGCGCAATTAAAACTTGATTGCTATCAGCAATAACACCTCTTACACCAGAATTTAAAAGCGTAGCAGAATTACTTATAAATTCCGATACTTTTTTTGTTGAGCCAAATATGGTTGAATCACCTCCTGAAGGTGTTATAAAACCTACGTTTAACCAATTGGTTGGAATGGGTGCCGCAATTGTATCCATGCCATCTGATATTGTTAAAGGAATTGGGATAGCAGAATTTGAAAGGGCAGCATCACTCACAAGGATGTTTGTGCCGTTTCTATCTTGTGATTTTAGTATGCCGTAATTTGTTTTTCCACCAAACAGTTTTGTGGCTTGACCAATAGTAAGCCAGGTATCTAAAGCGTAAGTTAAATTTTTGTGGGCATTTAAGTTGTTAAAATTATTGGCAAAACTAACCCCATCAACATTATTATAAAAGATAGTTGTACTCGAAAATTTCAAAGCATGATTAACATCTCCATATATTTTAGTTAATTTATTACCTGGAACTAAATCAATGTAGATGCGATAAGTTGTTGTTCCAGACTCTATGACAGATCCTCCAGCAAGTTTAAACTCAATGGAATCCGCTGCCGTTGTTACATAATATTTTTCAACAATAACATTTTCTAGTTGTGCTTTTGTAAATGTTGAGATTAACAACATAATTAACAATAAAACTTTTTGTATTTTCATTTAATGTAATTTTATATTTTATAAGAAACGCCTAAAATAAAATTAGTGCCATATCTAAATCGGTCGAAATCGAGATTATCAAGATTGGTATTTAATTTTTCACCTTGTTGTGTTCTATATTCTCTTCTGATAGGTGCATTTAATACATCTCTAACGGTAACACTTGCTGAAAAGTGCTTGCCCAATGTTTTGCTAATTTTCACATCTATCGTGTGTCTTGGTAATTCATACACAAAAGGATTTTGAGGAAGTAAGTCTACTATGACAAGTTTTGGGCCTTGAACATTATAACCGACAGTGGCTGTTAATCCTAAACTATCAGCTGAATAAACGAGCATTCCATTGATAATGTATGGAGCTTGACCAAACATCTTTCTATCAAATCTTCCATAATTAGTTGTGTATTTAGTTTGTGATTTAACTAGCGTTACATTGGCTCTAAACTCTAAATTTTTTATGATATTTTTTTTTCCTTCAAATTCGATTCCTTGAACAATTGTTGTGTCAACATTTATCCAAGTGATTCCTTCGCCAGAACCAAAAGCCATTTCAATATTATTTTTAATGTATTTGTAAAACAAACTAATTGAAACATTATCTCCATTTTTAAAATATGACTCTAACCTAAAGTCATAATTTCTAATTTGTGCCATTTTTAACTTGGGATTTCCAACAAATCCATTTCTAAATTCATTATCATAAATTCTATAATTTGATAATTCTCTGATACTTGGTCTAGCAAGTGTTTGGCTAGCATTAAACCTTGCATTGATAAGGGCTTTACCATTATCAAGCATCTTGTATATAACATTGATGCTGGGTAAAAAATTTAATTGATTTATTTCACCAGAATCACGTTCTATTCTAAAATCATTTTTCACATACTGGTATTTGTCATAATATTTATTAACATCTGTAAATATATTTGTCTTTTCTATTCTTAATCCACCAGAAACACGTAAAGCAGAAATAATGGAATAATCAACTAAAACAAAAGCTGATTTTATAATACTCATTCCTAAAGCATAATTATTATCAGGTAATGATGGCGCATAGGTATATACAATCTTTCCGTTTTGCATGATAAAATTATTGGTGTTTAAAATATCCGAAATACTATTAAAATTACTTGCGTTAAGAAGATTTCCAGTATTCACTAAATAACCATAGTTTTCTGATTTGCGATTATTTTCTTCATAACCTGCGCCAAATTTTAATTTTCGAGCACCAGCTTTACTTGGTTTGCTTATAGGCAATTCAGCTGATAATCTAGAGTCAAGAATATTTTCTGATAAATATCTGTAAAATCGTTTTATGCCATCTCCAGCTGTTGGTGATAATTGAGTAATTTGACCTTCTAAGTCAGATTCAAATGGCAGCGATTTAAAATCAGGCACATTACTTTTACCCTTTGTATATGAAAGATTAAAGTCAATTTTAATTTTTGCGGCTGGTATAAAATGTTCGGATTTGAATTGATAGATGTTTTGTTTTCTTTGCTCATAATACAAATTTTTCATATTTGGATAAGCATCATCACCATTGTCTCCTAAAATATAACTTTTAAAATGGACAACATCATTCACTCCTGTTTGGTTGGGCATAAACAAAAAGGATAAAGTATTTTGAGGATTAAGTTTATAAGATAAATTAAACAAAGCACTCCAACCATTTGTTTCCCTGCTTATTTCTGCATGGTCTTTATTTGTATAACCCCATATACCATTATTATCGTTGTATATTATTCTGTTTGAACTTCCATTGCCATCATACCTTGTTGATGCGCCATATCGAAAACCAAAGAGATAGCCCAAAGGTTTTCCAAATAATAAGGTTTGATTACCGACACCAAAACTTTGGCTAAAATTGAGAGGCGCTTTTCTTTTTTTCGAATCCCAATTGTTTGCAAACTGATTATTATAATCTGTCCCGTCAGGATATAATAATTTAAATGCTTTTGGTTTATAGTTTGTTCTATAAGTTAGCGATGCCGCACTAATTGCAGCTTGGTTATTAATTAAAGCAGGCTGTAATATTCCAAGTTGAACCAATCCCAAATTAAAATAAATGCTCGACTCATCAAAATTGGTTATACCTAAACTTTTATAATAATCTCCTAAGCCTAGTGCCAACATTTCTTGATAAGCAGTAGTGGCGATATTTCCTGAAGGATCTATGTTTGGAATGTTAAACTGATTATGTTTTTGCTCACGCTCTCTTAAACCGTCATCATAACCCAACCAATCCGTTTTGCTCCGTTCGCTGCTAATCACATCTTTAAATGTGCTTTGCTGATTATAGCCAAGTTGAGTTTCTACATTAACAGTTAGTTTTTCAGGATAATCTTTTGTTTCAACTGATATGTAAGCACCAGACCAATCACCTCTCAAATCAGCACTTGCAGTTTTTGTAAAAATGATGTTATCAATTAAACTCGCAGGAAACATTTCTAATTTTATGTTATTGGTTAATGGGTCAAGTGTTGGAATGATTGATCCATTAAAGGTTGTTTTCACGTAACGATCTCCCATTCCTCTTACTGTAATTAAACCACCGCTTGTTGAAACGCCCGATACACGAGCTACAGCTGCGGTAACGTTTTGATCCCCAGTTTTTTTCATCGTCGCCGAAGAAATGTAATCAATGGTAGTTGCAGAATTTTTTTTAATATTCTCCATATAGTAATCGTTTGATTTCACTTGTTTAGCAACGATTTCAACTTCCTGTAGGGTAGTTTCCACTGAAGACAAGATGAAGTCTTTAATTACAATTTCATTGTTTTTTAATCCAGGGATGAGTTCTTCCATGGTAGCATAACTAATATAAGATACAGCTATTGTTTGAGGTAAATTGTCTGCAATTTTGAGGGAATAATTGCCATCGAAATCAGTAGCAGTACCAACAGATTTATTGTTTTTTAAATAAACAGTTACGCCAACCAATGATTCCCCTTTCGCATCAGTAACCTTACCTCTCACAATTCCTTGAGATAAAATCAAAAAAGGACACAATAAACCCGCTAAGATGAAAATGATAACTTTCATTAATGAAATATTATTTTTTTATTCCTTAATTAATTTTTTAGTAACTAAGTTGCCATCAATAGATATCAGTATTAAATACAAACCAGATGTGTAATTGCTAATGTCAATTGATTGAGAATAATCTGAAGATATTTTTCCTAAAGATTGATTTGCAATCAATATACCCTTAGAGTCGTAAATGGAATAAAAATTTTGAGCGCCTTCACTATTTTTTATAACCGAAATACTAAACGAATCTTTTGCAGGATTAGGAACTATATTAACATTATTAGAAACTTTATTTGATATTTCTTCAACACCTACGCCAACATTTGTATTAGTCGTAATTGCAGCAATTGAGTAGGTAAGTCCACTATACAATGTCTCTCCAACAATTGGATTTTTAGCAACATACTCATCAGCAATTGCTCCTCCTGGTTTAATTAATTGAATATTCAATTCAAAACTAAAATCACCATCTGTTGTAAACTGTCCTAACAGAATAATGTTATTTGGACCATAGCCTAGCATTGATGGAAGTGCAGACATTGCTCCGTTTGTAACTGAAAATGTACCTCCTGTCGATTGATCAAAAACATCAGAAGCGGAACCTGGACCTCCAAATCCCAAAGTTGTAGGAGAAACCGTTGTACCATTAATCATCCCATCTTTAGCATTTGTACCATTTATTGGATTGCCATATTTACCGCCTGGATTATTTGCCAAGATACTTTGCGCATTACCTAATGAACCGTCCGTATCTTCATTTTCAATCACACCAATTTTTCCAGCAGCAACACCACCAGTTGTTAACCAACTATCAATTAGAACGGTATTTTTACGGACATTTGTAGTGCTTGTAGCTTGAGCGCCAAGAACTACGCCATTGTTTGGATCGTTATAAAAATTAGTAGAAGTTTTTATAATTAAAGGATGATTTGCGTTCCCTTTTAAAAGAGAAAATTTATAACCAGCAGCCATGGCAACATACACCCGATATGTAACAGACTTTCCGTTTTTCAAAGGCACAATTGCACCTGCATTTGCAGCGTTTGTTGAATCTGCTGAATTTGCTAAATAGTATTTTTCAACAATGATTGAGTCAATACCGACTTGACTTTTGGCTAAGGTTGCTAATAGTGATAAACTAATTGTTAGAATAGAAATTTTCATAGTTAGTGGTTTTTAGGTTTATATTTATTTTTTTTGATTTTATTGTTTGTTAATTTTTCTGGATTACTTTGATAGATCAGGCTTGGCAATTGTATTTCATTGTCAATAGGATTTTTAGCTACATACTTTTCAGGTTTGCCATTTGGCTTACCAACTTGTATGTTTAATTCAAATGACAAAACACCATTGGTTGTTAATTGCGCAATCAAAAGTCTATTGGTTGAAAGCGAATCTGGACCAATCGCCCCTCCTAAACATCCCCATGCGCCATTGCTTGTTGAAAAAACAGATCCAAAGTTTTGAGTATGAAAGATGTTAGCTATGCTATCAATTTTATAAAACGTTGGTCTTGGAACATTTAACGCAGCTCGCAATCCATCTCTTTTTGTTAAAGGAATCCCAGCTAGTGGATTTGAATTTTTTAGAAAAGGTGAATCGTGTATGATTGTTCCCACACTGTCATCGTCTTGTTTCATCACGCCATAAAAACCTTCGCCAGCAGCCCCTACTGATAGCCAAGAATCGAGCATCACCGTATTTTGTTTTAAATTTCTGAATGGAATTATATTTCCGATAACATTTCCCACATGAGTGTTATTAAAAAAAAATGTACTTGTCTTTATATTTAACTCATGATTTTTATTACCATATACAGTATGTAATTCATACCCTGGGAGCATGTCAACATATATTCTATAAGTGATAGATCCAATGGGTAACTTACCGCTAAAGTTACTACCGATTGTATCATGAGCATCTGAGATGTAATACTTTTCAATAATAATATTTTCTAAACCATTTTGCGCATGTGTTAAAAACACAAATAGAAATAAGCCAACTGTAGTGAAGAGATTATTTAATTTTAAATTCATTTCAATTTTTAATTTCGGGCGTAAAATTGTGAATAAATTTTACACTCAAAATTTCTCAAACATTAACAATACATTAATTTTTTTTAAAGTAATTCATAAAAAAATCTCATAATAAATTTACATTGTATGATATTCCAGGCAATTTCTTAACCTTATGAAAACCTTTGTTATTAATATCTTTACATTAAATTGTTAATAGAAAAATTTCGAGCAATATTTTTTTCAAAGACAATTAAAGATGTTTTTTTGAATGGCATACAATCTTAAGTTAATGATATTGGTTCACATGAAAGATTTTTTAAAACGAAACATCACCTTACTTTATAACAGTATAAAATATTTCGTATCCGTTTAAATTTGTATATACCTTATCTTTTAATAACTTTGCTTGTTATGCAGCAAAATTGGTTTAAAATATGGTTTGATTCCAAGTATTACCATTTTTTATACAAGCACAGAGATCATTCAGAGGCTGTATTTTTTATCGATCAGATTACAACTTTTTTGAAATTAAAAAGCGAGTCCATTTGCTGGGATTTATGCTGTGGAAAAGGTAGACACAGTATTTATTTGAATGAAAAAGGATATCGCGTTATCGGAACCGACTTATCTGAAAAAAGCATTCAAGAAGCCAGTAGGCATACGAATGATACCTTAGAATTTTATACCCATGATATGCGAAAATTATTTCGCGCCAATTATTTTGATGTCGTATTTAATTTATTTACCAGTTTTGGTTATTTTGAAAAAAAAGAAGATGATGTGAATGTCTTTAAATCTATTGAAAAAGCGTTGAAATCAAACGGGTTATTTGTATTTGATTTTTTAAATGAAAATTTCATAAAAAATAATCTTAATCAATCAGATACAATCATCAGTGAAGGCATTATTTTTCAAATTTCCAAACGCATTGAAAATAACACAGTGATTAAAAGTATTGATTTTAAAGATGATGATAAAGATTATCATTTTGAAGAGCGAGTAAAATTATTTGATAGAAAATATTTTGAGGAATTGGCGAATGCAAGTAATTTAAAAATCATAAATTCGTTTGGAAATTATCAATTAGATGAATTTAATTTAAGTACATCTCCTCGTTTAATTTTACTATTGCAAAAAAAATGAATCTTTTAGAGTTAACAATGTATTTGTCATTTCCTGTTTTAATAACAGGTTACATTTTTTTATCCGTCAAAATTAAAGCCAAGTATTTACGATTTTTATTGGCCTTTAGTGCTGCCTACCTTTTTGCGATTTCTGTCACGCATTTGTTGCCCGAATGTTATGAGAAAACAAACACGAAACTCATTGGTTTTTTTATACTCGTTGGTTTTTTTATTCAAATATTAATTGAATATTTTAGTGCTGGAATTGAACACGGACACATTCATGCGCATTCAGCTTCTTGCAAGAAACACTTGCCAATTGGCATGATTAGTGGATTGTATTTACATTCATTTTTAGAAGGCTTGCCAATTTATCAAAGTGGGGAAATCACAACGCAATCATCTTCTTTATTATCAACCCAAGAATCTTTAATCTTTGGCATCACGCTTCATAACATACCCATTGCCATTGCATTTGTCAGTTTGTTATTAGAACATCAGTCATCTAAATTAAAAGCCATTGTATTATTAATAGGCTTTGCATTGATGGCACCAGTAGGTTGTTTAATTAGTTACGCTTTAAATTATTTTGGTGTAAATAATATTGACGGTTTTTTAAAATTATCCTTCGCGCTTGTCATTGGCATTTTTCTTCATATTTCCACAGCCATTATGTTTGAAACGGGAGAAAATCATAAATATAACTTAGCAAAAATAGGTTCAATGATAGCTGGCGTTTTGCTGGCCGCATACATTAGTTAATGGAAAAGCTAACATTTTTTGTTGATGTCATTGTTCCACTTTCGGTTCCAAATAAATTTACATACCGCGTACCCGAAGATTTAAATTCAGATATTCAAGTTGGGAAGCGTGTCATTGTTCAGTTTGGTAAATCAAAGTTCTATACAGCAATTATTTATGGCATTCATCACAACGCCCCCACAATATATAAAGCTAAATACATTGAAAGCATTATTGATGAAACGCCAATTATAGCAAAACAACATTTACAACTTTGGGATTGGATTTGTCAATATTATTTGGCTAATCCAGGAGACGTTTTAAATGCAGCCTTGCCAAGTGGATTAAAACTAAGCAGTACTTCGCACATCACACTCAATCCAAATTTTAGCTTAGATGAAACGGATTACCATGATTTTACAGAAAAAGAACACCATGTGTTAGAAGCCCTACAAGTTAATAACGCATTAAGTTTTGAAGATGTTTCTAAAATACTAGAATTAAAATTGGTGCAAAAATTTATAAACCTTTTAATCAAAAAAGGTGCCATTGTTATTTATGAAGAAATAAAAGATAAATACAAACCAAAATTGATTCATTACATTGGCATACAGGCAGATTTATTAAATAATGAAAATGAATTAAAAATAATGTTGGATCAGCTTGAGAAAAAAGCATTTAAGCAAGCAGAGGTTTTACTAAGTGTGATCAATCTTTTAAAAACCGACAATGATGCCAAACAAACTGGTTTTGTAAAAAAAGCCCTCCTTCAAAAGCAATTTGATACAGGTGTTATAAATAACCTGGTTAAAAAAAATATATTGATTGAAACAGAAATTGAAACCAGTCGTTTGGTTTTTGAGCATTATGATAAAACCAAAAAACACCTCAATGAATTTCAGAAAAAAGCAGTTGCTGAAATAGAAACATTGTTTAATGATAAACAAACTGTTTTATTACATGGCGTGACGGGCAGCGGCAAAACAGAAATATATGCAGATTTAATTCAAAAAACAATTTCTGCTGGAAAGCAAGTGCTGTATTTGGTTCCAGAAATTGCTTTAACAACGCAGTTGATTGGTCGAATCCGCTCCATATTTGGAAACGCTGTTGGCATCTATCATTCTAAATTTAGTGAAAACGAACGCGTCGAAATATGGAACGCAGTGTTAAACGAAAAAAATACAGCAACCGATACTGCTTATTTTAACATTGTATTAGGAACACGTTCTGCTTTGTTTTTGCCATTTAATCATTTGGGATTAATTATCATTGATGAAGAACATGATAATTCATATAAGCAGCATGACCCTTCTCCCAGATATCACGCAAGAGATACAGCAATTTATCTAGCTAATTTGCATCAAGCAAAAGTTTTATTAGGAACAGCTACGCCATCATTTGAAAGTTATTATAATGCATTACAACATAAATTTGGGTTGGTAAAATTGACTGTACGTTTTGGAAATGCTCAATTGCCAAAAACAATTGTTTGCGATTTAAAAAAAGAAACACAAGAGCAACAAAACAAATCTATTTTTTCACATCAGTTAATTAATGCAATTACTCATGCATTAACAAAGCAAGAACAAGTTATTTTATTTCAAAATCGGCGAGGATTTGCACCTTACACGGAGTGTGCCAATTGTCATTGGATCCCATTGTGTGTGCATTGTGATGTTTCTTTGATTTATCACAAGCAAAGTAATAAACTAAGCTGTCATTATTGTGGTTATTGCATCTCTCCGCCTACAAGTTGTAGTGCGTGTGGGAATAATCAATTAAAATATAAAGGATTTGGTACAGAAAAAATTGAAGAAGAAATAGAATTATTATTTCCAACGGCAAAAGTTGCAAGGATGGATTTGGATACCACACGTAGCAAATATGCTTACAAACAATTGATTGATGAATTTGAATTAGGAAATATTGATATTTTAGTTGGCACACAAATGGTAACAAAGGGTTTGGATTTTGATCATGTGAGTGTGGTTGGAATATTAAATGTGGATAGTGCTTTGAATTTCCCGGATTTTCGATCTTTTGAAAAAGCTTATCAATTGATTACGCAAGTGAGTGGCAGGGCTGGCCGGAAAGATAAAGCTGGCAATGTTTACATTCAAACCAATCAACCATCACATGATGTGATCAAACAAGTGATGGAAAATGATTTCCTAACATTTTATCAATCTCAAATTAATGAAAGACAACAATTCAATTACCCTCCTTTTACCAGAGTGATTGAACTTTCTGTTGTAAGTAAAGATGTGAATATTACCAATGATATCAGCAATCAGTTGGCCGCTCAATTAAAACCTTTGTTTGGAAGTATGATGTTAGGTCCCGAGTTTCCTTTGGTTGCTAAAATAAAAGATCATTATTATAAACGTATTTTATTAAAAATCAACAGAGATTATTCGCCAACCCAAGTGCGCAATTTATTGAAGCAAGAAATTGATACCCTTCAGTTTAATAATAAAAGTAGTTTGTACCGTTTACAAATTGATGCAGATCCTGTCTAATCAATGATGACGAATCATCCAATTTTAAATTTAATGCGCATTTAAAAATGTAAATTTGGACTAGATGATTTGAAATTTTAACTTCATGTAATGAAAATAAATTTTCCAAAGTTAAAGTTTACACATTTGATGCTTGTGATGCTATTTTGGACAGTATGCTCATTTTCTCAAACTAAAAAATTAATAGCTTAAAAGTTCTATTAAAAAAAGCAACGCAAGATACTTCTAAAGTTAACCTTCTAAATGATATTGCAAAACAGTATATAGACGGCTATGGTGACTCTAGTAATTTTTATGCGCAAAAATCACTAAAGAATAAAATTTCGGGAAAGAAAAAAATTTCATCCCGAATTAATAAAAGATGTCCTGAACGGAACTGTACCAAAAGAATTAAAACACTTTGTAAAACCTTATCACAAAACCAAGTGGAAGGCTAAGAAACCCGATTACATTGGTTCTGAATTTTATGATAATAAAAACCAGAAATGTTATAAAAATCAATTTTTAAAATCCATAGCTCGTGAACGAATGTTGAGATTGAGAATTGAATTAAGTAAAGCCAATAAAAAACTTATCAAAACAAAAGGAAAAGAAAAACGAATTATCAGACAAATAAAGAAATCAGAAAGGCATTTGAGTTTGTTAATTTGTTGTGATTTATTAGGCTTAAAACGAAAAACTTTTACGAGAATACAAGCCCTGCATCATGCACGTAAATGTACTGCTGAAGTATATTTGACTTGTAACAAACGTAAAAAGAACCAACTCACTGCCAAAGAGGTTTATAAAATAAAAGACATATTACAAGATCCTAAATTATTGTCATGGCCAGTCACTCGATTGCATTTACAAGCTTGCCAGCAAGGTAAAGCATCTGCTAGCTATAACTCATGGTTATATGTAAAAAACTTATTTGAAATTGACCGAAATTTTATACGCCCAATAAAATCAAAGAATAAAAAAGGTGTACGAGGCGAAGTGCCAAATAACCTGATACATAGCGATGTTTGTCGTTTTGTGTTAAAACTCAATGAAAAGCATTATCTCTTTTTAAGCATGGACAATCACTCCAAATATATTATCAATACTGTAATAGCTAATAAAACAAACAAATCCATAAACATCCAACACTTTATCTATACAATGGAAATTGCAAAACAAAACCAATATCCAGTATTAGAATTTATGACCGACCAGGGCTCAGAGAACAATAATCAAGATTTTATTAATTCGGTAAATAGTTATGGAGTTACACACTTATTAGCACAAACAAAAGCAACACCAGTATCTAACTCTATGGTAGAAAGGATGGTTGCCTCCATAAGAAAATACATTCGTGTAAAATATAACAATACTGAAATTTCTCTAAAGCAGTTGAAAAAAGCAATTGCAGAATTCGTTAAAATTCACAATTTTGAATTGCCGCTATATAACCATCGTAAAACACCTTCGGAAGTTTATTGGAAAGTTTCAAATCTGTTTACATTTAATTTCAACGAGGCATTTGAACAAGCTATTCGTAATAGAAAGAAGACAAATAGTCAATTAAGATGTGCTTGTTAGAAATTTTAGATTACAGCAGTAATTTGGTTTGCACTCAAAAATGTAACATCAACGGATTTAATATTGAAGCTATTTTCTTTTCTTTTTAAGTAAATCCTTGGCATAATCAACCGAAGCACAACAAATATTGCCGAAGGACTCTTCACCATTTTTGTATAAATTATAGGCATTAATAAAATTATAATAAGTGATAATAGCTTTTGGATTATTCTTTGCGCGTATAAGGGTATTGTATGAGGAAAAACGATATTGCTCTGCAAATATTTCGTCGACATAATTTTTTAAATCACTATCGTCAACAAATATTTCCGCATCCATTTTTTCTTTATACGCTGCTCTATTTTCTTTGATTCTTTTAAAATCAACCATTGGTTTGGCAATTCCATTTTTAACAGCGTTATAGTCTTCTTGAGACCTCTTAGGACTTGCCACTAAACTATTTCCCTTTTCATCAGCTGGATATAACCATATATTACCTTTAAATTTCTTTTTAATTTTTCGGGGTATTCTATATTTTTCCATTGGAT
Source organism: Bacteroidota bacterium (assembly GCA_046345275.1). GTDB lineage: Bacteria > Bacteroidota > Bacteroidia > B-17B0 > Aurantibacillaceae > UBA4416. The sequence goes on along the minus strand of JBKDJY010000037.1, from coordinate 4,096 downwards.
TGCTCATCTTGTACTGTATTAGAATAAGTATAACTTTAAGAAGCAAATAAAACTTCATAAGGAAGCTTTAAATTATCATGCAAGGCTTTAATAGTCCGCAAAGATAAATTTCGTTTACGATTTAAAAACTCCGACACATTGCCTTTACTGCCAAAATAAGAAACAAGGTCTTTAGGTTTTAAGCCTTCTTCTTCCATAGCATATTTAACCGCCTCAACAGGATCAGGCGCAGCAATAGGATAATGAATGTCTTCATAAGCAGAAACCAACGTGCCAATAACATCTAGTTCATCATAAGCAGAAGAACCTTTTTTAGGATTAGAAGCAATTAACTCATCAATTCTTTGCAAAGCATTTTTATAGTCTGCTTTTGTACGTATTGGTTTTATCGTTTTCATGTATGTCTATTTTAATTATTAATTTAGTTATATCAACTATTTTTTGCATCTACTTTATCATACTCTGCATGTGTGCCTATAAAGCGAATGAACAGTTTTTGTCCAGAAAAAAACACAAGAACAATAATTCGATAGTTGTTGCCTTTAATATCAAATACCACTCTATTATTCCCTACATAATCAGCCATTGGAAAATCTGCTTTCAGTTCATTTAGATTCTTCCACTTAGCTTGTTCTACTTTTTTAAACCAAATCCTTAACGGTGTTTCTGAATCAGGGTGTTTTAACCAAAAATGAATCAGTTTAGTTCTTGAAATAATATGCATTACATAAAATTAAGATATACAAATATATAAAAATGTTCTCAAAACGAGAACTTTTTTACATTATTTTCTATGCTATATGAAAATATAATTCTGACAGCCAAGACATTGTAGTCTAAAGCCCTAAAAACTACTCCTTTGTCCTCATTATACTTCGAACATTCTATGACAATAAAGCCGAAGCGCATCAAACAAAGCCAAAGAAAGCCAAAATCTCCGAAAGTATTGCTAAGAATAGGATTCGTGGAAAAGCCTCATTTACTCTATTTGAAAATCAAAGAAAATAGTTTAAAAACTAATCGCATAAGCAAAGTAAAAAATCAAACATTGAAATAATCAACTATGAAAAAATAAACATCAAAAACAAATGTCAATACTTCGGCAGTGTTTATGTTTAACAAGCGTTAGTAAATTATTATTTATTTGTGTAATGTTCATATATAGTAAGCTAAATCTGCTGAAAATTAGAGTATTTCAATGAAAGTAAATTCTAAGCAATTGTAAACATTATTGAGCGTTCAGAGTGCAAAGTGTGTGGTTTAAATCATTTTGCTCAATGACTATTGCGGTATCCGCAATTTGTTTTAAGCGACTTATGATGGTTCGCTTACTGCAATCTAACTCTTAGGTTAAAAGTTCTATTAACTCTTTTCGTGGCATTTCTGAGACTAAAATTTGGGCCAGTAAATCTAAAGTTTCAGAAAGCGCAGCTTTATGATTTTTCTTATCTAAAATAGTTTGAGTTGTATTTAAGTCTGACATCACTAAACCTTTTTCGGTATCGGAATATTGAACATAAAAAGGATCGTGTTTTTTTGAGCTACGACATTTTAAATATGACACTTTTAATAAATCAGTATTATGGTTTTGTGCGTCTTTTTCAAAACCAATTTGAATAACGGTGCTTGCTTTGTTTAATATTTCTGTACCTAAATGTCCTCGAGCTTTATCCGCACTTCCTGGGTTTTCGTGTATTAAACATAAAAATGTTACATCGTAACGGTTTATGGTTTGGTTCATCATATCAATTAATTTCATGCTATCCTTGGTATCATTGAAGTTAAAGACACAGTCTGTTATGACATCTAAAATAATAAATATGTGAATGGGAAATTTTTTACGTGCGTGTTCCAAATACAAATTCAACATATCGAACCGTTCTTCTCTTCCAAATTCAAGCAAAGAAATATAATCAAAGCCATAAGGATCTTCTTTTATTTCATATCCAGCTTTTAGTTGAATTTGTTGCAATGAATAGGGAAGTTGCTCTGATAAATTCCTTTCTGTATCTACATAACAAATAGCATAGCGCGTTAATAAATTGGTTTTAAAACCTAACAAATCATTTTTACAATCTGTTTTTTTAAGCAATGCTGCGCAAATGGTTTCTGCGAGGCGTGACTTGTGCACGCCTGCTTTTCCTTGTATGACATTGATTGTTTTTGGAAAGAAAACAGGATTTTCTTTTTGCCAAACAATGGGTTGAGAAAATGAAATTGGCTTGCATTTATTCTCAGCTATTTTACGCTGTGATGCTAGCAGCTGTTCTAGCTTTTCGCTTGAACTAACCAAGTTTACTATAGGTAAACGAGATTTTTCGTTGTGCGATTTTGGTGCTGGAATATCAAACATAATTTTCTTTTATTGGTAATAAGACAATGCCATGAAATAAACTTTGATTTGTCCTTTCTCGTAACGAATTGTTGCGGACCAATCTTTTGGCGCTTTATTCTGCATATTGGTTTCTTGCTGAATGCAACTTTCCAAACTCATAATGATCATTTTGTAATTATTGTCTTCTAATCTTAAAAACAGTTCAGAGAAATAAGCGTAGCGCAATTTATCGAGCTGCAGTTTTTCAAATAGTTTGTTTAATTGATTCTTATCTGAATTGTTATCATTAAATAATTTCATGTAATAGTTTACATTACTCTCTAATGTTTTGGCATCACGTTTAAGGATTGCTGAAACTTGTTGAAGCAATTCTGGCCAAGTAAGGTCGTGCAGTGTTTCGCTATATTTTTCCATATTACACCTCCTTACTTTTTAAATGCTTTAACGTAATATTTGTTTAATAACTCTTCCACATCACCCATTTTGTAATAAATTTTATTACCAACTTGAGAAAAAGAAATTTTTCCTTCATCTCGCCATGTTTGGGCTGTACGTTTTGAGATTTTCATCAAGAATAAAAATTCCTGATTGTCCACAAAAACCTCTTGAGGTTTTTTGCTTTGAATGTCGATTTTTGTTTTGATTTCTTCGATAGAGCTATTCAATGCATTGAACTGCTCTTTTGATAAAATAATTGCTTCCATGATTGCTTGTTTTTAAATGATTATGGGGCAAAAATGCACAGAGAAAAAAAGTGACTTGGTGACGGAACAGTTCCTGGGAACTAGTTTATATATAACAGTATGAAAATCAGTGAAGCTATTCTAATTTAAAACGAGAGTTCCCTTTGGGTCTTTTGTCGAAATTGGAAGGTTTTAACATTGTGTAAACAGAATCTGCTGAAATTGGGTTGTTGTCTTTATCAACAACATAACAAGCAATAAACTCTGATATTTCTTTCAAAGAATTTGTTATTGCTTGTTTTTCTTGGGATAATTGAAAGAATACATCTACAAAATAATTTAAGTTACAATTAAGTTGAATAGGTGTGGTGCTATTAATTTTAGTATTTGGTAAAGCACCTTTTTTTTGATTTGACTTTTCTTTTAATACTTCTTGCTTATTTAATTTATCAATTTCTAAACTGATTTGCTCATCAAATGGCACTGAGTGAATGTTAAATATAGTAGGACGTAATTGTTTATATTCAGTTTCTATTTCACAAAGATAAAACAGCTTGTCTTCAACTGTATCGTAATCCTTTAATTTGTTTTTTACTTTTTTAATATCAAATGTATTGCCTGATATGGCTTGTTTATGTTCAATTGCATCTCGCATGAGTTCAATGATCATTAATGCTTTTTCAAATTTAATTACTTGATCTTTTCTTGTAAAAAGCTCACGGTTTAAATCAATTAATTTTTCAAATTTATTGAGCCATACAATAGGTGCCTGCATCTTTTCACATTGGTATTGAACAAATGGTTTGATTTTAGATTTTGGTATTGTAAATAGTTTGTGTAACATACATTTACAATAGTGTTCTAAATTAAATATTCCACTATTCAAAAAATTGGAAGATTGACCTTCTTCAAATACAGTAACATCATACTGGGTCAGTGATAAAAGTTGGGGATAAGCCTTTTAAGCAAATAATTTATATAGCCTAAAAAGGAAGAATTTAATATCTGTAACACCTCTTAAATTAGCTCTAAAGTTTTTTATTTTTGAGTTAAAAGATTCTGCATTTGCGTTCGTAAT
>JBKDJY010000036.1:0-16877 GCA_046345275.1 Bacteroidota bacterium | reverse complement strand
GCCTTTACTTTTTTTGTTAACAAAGGATTATTGCCATTTGGCATCTTAAAAGCTGATGTTAAAGGGTCGTTGGCTTTCAAGGAAATGCTCATCGTTAAAATTAGCATCAGCCATAGATGGCTTAATTTAGAGGTTAATTGGGCTATGCGCCAGCAATTTGTTTTTGGATTAAAAGATAAGTTGTTCATGTTTTTATTTTTTTAAATGATTACACAAAAAATGAGCCAATACGTAAATGTAGTTTTTTAAAAATTAATTAACAATTTTTTTGATATAGTAAAATTTTTATTAAAAATTTTCAATTTTTTAACGATTAATGAAAAATAAAAACATAATAAAAGTTACTTTTGTTTGTTTTATTAACTAATTTATTAAATAATGATAAAAAATATATTCCTTTATATTAATCTAATTTATTTTGGATTAAGCGCACAGACTTCTTTTAATTACACAATTAATGGAATTCTAACAAATACCAAACAAAATTCTACTACTCTTTATATTCATCATAAATGGGATAATAAAAATGTAACAGATAGCTTCAAAGTTAAGGCAGGAAAATTTTCTATTAAAGGGAAATCCAATGATGTGAATATGTATTGGATTACCAAAGGAAATGACATCAATGAACAACCTAATTTGGTTTTCTTTGTTGATGCAGGAATTACAAACATTACTGGTAGTATAGATAGCTTGAATTTTAGTAAAGTTTCTGGAGGCTCCACACAAAAAGATTATTTAGAGTATAATGCGCTGATGAGTTCTTTTGGACAAAAGCAACAAAACATTGTGAACGCCTATAATGAAGCCAGAGCCAAAGGCGATAATAATTTATTGAATCAAAGTATTGCTGATTATCAAGCTATTGAAAAAGAAGTAAAAACAGCCTTAGAGGACTTCGTAAAAAACCATTCTAAATCTCCTGTAAGTGGATATGCCATCTATTATGCATTTCAAAATCCAAATACACCTGTCGAAGACCTAGAAAGAATTGTTAGTCTACTAGATAAAAGCACCGAAAATACCAAATATGGAAAGTTGGGAAGAGAACGCTTAAATCAAATAAGGGGTTCGATGATTGGATATGAAGCTACCAATTTTGCACAAGCTGACCCGACTGGTAAAATAATTAATTTAAAAGATTTAAAAGGGCAGTTTGTTTTAGTTGATTTTTGGGCTAGTTGGTGTGGCCCTTGCAGAGCCGAAAATCCAAACGTTGTAAGGGCATACAATAAATATAAAGATAAAGGATTTACAGTATTAGGTGTATCTTTCGATCAAAACAAAGAGGCATGGATAAAAGCCATTGAAAAAGATAATTTAACTTGGACGCAAATTAGTGACCTTAAAGGATGGGGAAATGAAGCTGGAAAACTATATGGAATTACAAGCATTCCCCAAAATTTATTGTTAAACAAGGAAGGTAAAATTGTTGCAAAAAATTTACGCGGAGCAGAATTAGAATCAAAATTAGAGGAAATTATTAAGTGATACTTTATCTAACAATAATTGATAATCAAAAACTAATCATAAATTTGAAAAAATATAAAAAAATAGAATATGAAAAAATGTAACATCGTACTTTTAGCTTCTTCAATAATCAGCATGTCTGGATTTACTCAAACAAATGAACCCATTATCATGACGATTAAAGATAAGCCAGTTTATAAAAGTGAATTCGAAAATGTTTTCAAAAAAAACAATGGAAGGGATTTTAATAAAGAGCCGAAATCTTTAAGAGAGTATTTGGATTTATATTCAATTTTCAAAATTAAGGTGTTTGAAGCAGAAGCAAAGGGATTAGATACCAATTCTACTTTCAGAAATGAATTATCTGGTTACAGAACGCAATTAGCCGCACCTTATTTAACTGATAAAAATGTTAATGATGGATTAGTAAATGAAGCATATGATCGCATGAAAAGTGAAGTAAAAGCGCAACATATTTTAATACAAATTGATGAAGCAGCTTTACCTAAAGACACCATTGAAGCTTACACAAAATTGAGCATCATCAGGGATTATATTTCTGGAAAAACAATTTCTAATGCTAGAATGAATGAATATGAAAGTATCCTTAAAAAAAGCTCATCAGGCTTAACAAAAAAATCATCAAAAAAAGATAGCGCAGATTTTAACAAAAAATTAAACGCAATTAAATATTTAAATCAAATTTCCTCTAATTCTTCAGATAAATTTAGTGCTGTTGCCAAAGTAGTATCTGAAGATCCTTCTGCTGTTGAGAACGGTGGTGATTTAGGCTATTTTACTTCATTACAGATGGTTTATCCATTCGAAAATGCAGCTTATAACACAAAAGTTGGTGAAATAAGTGCTCCTATCCGAACCCGTTTTGGTTATCATATTTTGAAAGTGAATGACAAAAGACCTTACCAAGGTGAAATTTTAACTGCACACATCATGGTTGCTTTCAATAAAGAAAGTACAGAAAATGAAAAGGCTAATTTAAAAACAAAAATTGATGAAATTTATTCCAAATTGAAAGCTGGTGAAAAATTCGAAGATTTAGCTCGCCAATTTTCTGATGACAAACAAAGTGCTGAAAGAGGTGGACAAATTCAATGGTTTGGGAGCAGTCGTTTGCCAATTGAGTTTGAGAAAGCTGCTTTCGGGTTACAAAATAATGGAGACTATAGTGAGCCATTTGCAACTAAATATGGTTGGCATATTGTTAAACGACTTGACAAAAAAGGATTAGCTAGTTTTGATGAAACTAAAAATAGCATCAAGCAACGCATTTCAAAAGATAGCAGAACCATATCAGGAACAGCTTCTCTCATTGCAAGATTAAAAAAGGAATATAATTTTAAAGAAAATAAAACTGCTAAAGACGAGTTTTTGAAAGTAATTGATTCAACCATATACCAAGGTAAGTGGGTTGCTGAAAAATCGAATGTGCTTGGTAACAAAGAATTATTTTCTTTTGGAAATAAAAAAATTACTCAAAATGATTTTTCAAAATTCATTGAAAAGCAACAAACAAATCGCCCTAAAATAGATAATAATGTTTTTTTACAACAGTCATATAAAGCGTTTGTGGATGAAACAATTATCAATTATGAAAATGCTAATCTTGAATCTAAATATCCTGAATTTAGAAATATAATAAGGGAATATAGAGATGGTATTTTACTATTTGATATTACTGATAAAGAAGTATGGAGTAAAGCCATTAAAGATACAATTGGATTAAAAAGTTTTTACGAAAAAAATAAGAACAATTATCTATGGGAAGAACGAGCAGAAGTTACATCCTACATCTGCCTCAATGAAAAGGTAGCAAAAGAAGTAAGGGCTTTATTAATTAAAAATAAAACAGAAAAAGAAATTTTAGAAAAGATTAATAAAACTTCTCAGTTAAATCTATCAGCTGAGAGCGTTACTTATTTAAAAGGTGAAGATAAAAATGTGGATGCTAATTGGAAAAAAGGAATAACCGCTAACGACATTAAAGATTCAAAAGAGAATAAAATCATTGTTTTAGTAACAAATAATATTTTGCCAATATCACCTAAAACATTGCCTGAAGCAAGAGGTACGATAGCTGCAGATTACCAAAGCTATTTAGAAAAAGAATGGTTGGCTTCTTTAAAAAATAAATATATCGTAAAAGTTAACGAAGAAGTATTAAATTCACTCAAACAATAAGACACAATCAATAACAAAGAGCTATTGAAGAAAAAAAACTAGCTCTTTGTTATTTTTAAAACTTTTTGTGAAAACTACAAACCATAGATACATAAATTATTTTGTCTTAATAATCACTTTATTTTTTTTTTACAGCTGTGATTATTTTTCTGATCAAAAAAATCTCAACGAAAATAAAGCCCTAGCTAAAGTTTACGAAAAACAGTTATTTGCTGACGAAGTCAATTCTTATTTGCCAATTGGTATAGCAAAATCGGATAGTATTGTTTTATCTAAGTCTTACATTAAAAACTGGGTTTCTGATGAAGTCTTTTATCACGAGGCTACAGAGTATCTAAGCACTGAAGAAATGGATTTTGAAAAAGAACTAAATGACTATAAAAAAGCACTTATTAGTCATAAGTTTCAAACAAAATTAATAAGCGAAAAACTAGATACAGTCATTACTCAATCTGAAATTGAATCTTATTACAAAAAAAACTCTGCAAATTTTTTTTTAAAGACAAATATTGTCAAGGTATTATACGTGAAAGTAAAAAATTCGATTCCAAACTTAGAGAAATTGAAAAAATTTTTTTATTCAAACGATCCCAAAGATGCAGAGCAACTAAATTCTTTGTGCATACAATTTGCAAGTAATTATTATGCAAATAGTAACTCTTGGTTAATGTTTGACGAATTAAAGAAAGAAATCCCACAGTTAAAAGAGGTGCCGGAAAATACCATTCAAAATGGTAAAATTTATGAGTTTAATGATTCGATTAATTTCTATTTTTTAAAAATAATAGAAATAAAAACCAAAAATTCGTTATCTCCTATTAACTTTGAAAAAAACAACATTAGATCAATTCTGTTAAACGAAAGAAAACAAAAATTAATACATTCTATAAAAAAGAATTTTGTTGAAAAAGCAGCTGAAGCAATAGAAATATATTAGATATAACTCCCTTATGAATTTCAAAGTAATTATAGCGTTCGTATTATTTAACTACAATGTAAATGCTCAAACTCAAATACTAGATAAAGTAATTGCGATAGTTGGAAAAAATCCATTACTACTATCAGAAGTTGAAACAGCTTTGCTTCAAAAAAAAGATAATTCTGAAAATAATTTTAACAAACGATGCCATACATTTGAAGATTTATTATTTCAGAAATTATTATTGTCGCAGGCTGATCGAGATAGTATCAACGTGGAAGATAAAGAAGTAGATGCTGAACTTGATAGACGCATCAACTACTATGTAAGCATGTTAGGAAGCGAAGAGAAATTTGAAGAGTTCTATGGTAAACGCGTGAGTCTTTTTAAAGATGAATTGAGAGATGATGTCAGAGACCAACTTAAATCTCAAAAAATGCAACAAAAAATTACTGGAGACATAAAACTAACACCAAGCGAAGTAAGCTTATTTTATAACGGAATTCCTAATGATAGCTTACCTATATTAAATTCTGAAATTGAAATTGGTCATTTAGTAATTAAGCCACCCGTAAATAGTAATACTAAAAAAGAATGCAGAGATTTACTTGAAACATACAGGCAAAGGGTCATTAATGGCGAAAGCATGAGTGTGTTGTGTGCTTTATATAGTGAAGATCCAGGCTCCGCAAAAAATGGTGGCAGATATGAATCCGTTATGCGCGGACAATTTGTACCTGAATTTGAAGCAGTAGCATTTAAATTAAAAGCTGGAGAAATATCTGAAATATTTGAAACAACTTATGGGTATCACTTTATACAGTTAGTTGCTAGAAAAGGTGAGTCGGTTGATGTCAGACATTTACTTATGTCTCCAAAAATTTCACAATCAGATATTATTAAAGCAAAATCTAAATTAGATAGCATTCAGAAATTGATTGCTAATGGAGAACTTAATTTTAATGATGCAACCATAAAGTATAGTGACGACAAGGAAACAAAACAAAATGGTGGATTAATTATAAATCCTTCATCCAATGCAACTAAATGGGAAATTGATGAGCTTGGACAATTAGATCAAAACTTAGTTTTTATGCTAGATAAGATGGAAGTGGGAGAGGTAACACCAGTAATACAATATATAGGACAAGATACAAAGCAAGCATGGCGAATCGTTTATTTAAAATCAAGAACAGAACCTCATAAAGCAAATTTAAAAGATGACTATACTAAATTATTGAATATGGCAACTTTTAATAAACAAAAGAAAACAATTGCTGAATGGATTGCAAAAAAATCAAAAAATACTTACATCAAAATAAACAGCGAATTTAATTCTTGCAAACTCGAGTATAATTGGAGCATTGCGCCTTAAAATAAAATTTTCTTTTTAAGTTTGTAACACGCCAACATTATATTGCTTTGTTATTGGCGAATGATTTGCAGCTTCAATACCTATGCTTATTACTTTACGCGTATCTAACGGATTAATAATTGCATCTAACCAAATTCTGCTGGCTGCATAATATGGCGTGGTTTGCTCATCATACCGATCTTTGGTTTTATTATATAATTCAGCTTCTTTTTCTGGAGTAATTTCTTCACCTTTCGCTTTCAAACTTGCCACTTCAATTTGCACCAACACTTTAGCTGCTTGAGCACCGCCCATTACAGCAACTTGCGCTGTTGGCCAACCAACTATTAAACGTGGATCATAGGCTTTGCCACACATTGCATAATTGGCAGCTCCGTAACTATTACCTATAATGATTGTAAATTTTGGAACGACTGAATTCGCCATGGCATTAACCATTTTTGCACCATCCTTAATGATCCCACCTTGTTCACTTCTAGAACCGACCATAAATCCTGTTGCATCTTGCAAGAAAACTAAAGGAATTTTCTTCTGATTACAATTCATAATAAATCGTGCGGCTTTATCAGCACTGTCACTATAAATTACGCCGCCAAACTGCATTTCTCCTTTTTTACTTTTTACCACTTTACGCTGATTAGCCACAATACCTACCGCCCAACCGTCGATACGTGCATACGTGCATACAATGGATTGACCATATAATTCTTTGTATTCATCATGTTCGCTATTGTCAACAATTCTTTCTATAATGTCTCGGATTTCATATTGTTTATCGCGTGTATCTGGTATAATGCCAAAAATTTCTTTTTGGTCTTTTTTAGGAAGTTTTGGCGTTTCTCTATTAAATCCAGCTTTATCATAATCTCCTACTTTACTCATGATGTTACGAATACGCGTTAAGCAGTCAGCATCATCTTTACATTTATAATCTGTTACACCGCTAATTTCACAATGTGTTGTAGCTCCACCCAGTGTTTCATTATCAATGGTTTCGCCAATTGCTGCTTTTACTAAATAACTTCCTGCTAAAAATATTGAACCTGTTTTATCAACAATCATTGCCTCATCACTCATAATTGGCAAATAAGCACCACCTGCCACGCAGCTACCCATCACAGCAGATATTTGCAAGATCCCCATTCCGCTCATAATAGCGTTATTTCTGAAAATGCGACCGAAATGTTCTTTATCAGGAAAAATTTCATCTTGTAGAGGTAAATAAACTCCAGCACTATCTACCAAGTAAATGATTGGCAAACGATTTTCTATTGCAATTTCTTGGGCTCTTAAATTCTTTTTTCCTGTAATTGGAAACCAAGCACCTGCTTTGACAGTAGCATCATTCGCAACAATAATGCATTGCTTATTACTAACGTATCCAATAACAACAATAACGCCAGCACCAGGACAACCACCATGCTCTGGATACATTTCGTATCCTGCAAAAGCACCTAATTCAAAACTAGGGGTATTTTTATCCAATAAAAAATCAATTCTTTCACGCGCACTCATTTTGCCTTGTTCATGCAATTTTTCAATGCGCTTTTTTCCTCCTCCTTCGCATATTTTTTGATAACGCTGTTCCATTTGCGAAATTAACAATCGCATTTTATCATCATTTTTATTAAAGTCTAAGTCCATCATTGTATTTTTAGTTGAGCAAATATAAGGAATGCTTTATTCAATAAAACATTACAAAGGGACTAATTTCAGTAAAAAAATTCTCCAATTTAAAATGGTGATTGAAATTGAAGAATTTTTTTTCAATGAATTTTGTTGTTGAAAATAGCGTCTTGATTTGCTCTGGCATAATTTTTTTATTCAGTCATGATGTCAATCAAAATGCTAACACTTTTCAGCAAAAAAATGCAAATTACCTTCAATATGTCTATATTTGTGCGCAAGTCCTAATTTAAAACATGCAAAATGTAATTTCTCTTTTACCAGAAAGTGTTGCCAATCAAATAGCAGCTGGAGAAGTTGTTCAAAGGCCTGCCTCAGTTGTAAAAGAATTACTCGAAAATGCCATTGATGCCAAAGCTTCTTTTATTAAATTGATTGTTAAAGATGCTGGCAAAACAATTGTTCAGGTAATTGATAATGGAATAGGAATGAATGCAGTAGATGCAAGGATGGCTTTTGAAAGACATGCCACATCAAAAATAAAAATTGCTGATGATTTATTTAAACTACATACAAAAGGATTTAGAGGAGAGGCATTAGCGAGTATTGCTGCGGTAGCTCAAGTAGAATTAAAAACCAAAAGGCAAGAAGATATTGTTGGACAAATTATTGAAGTTGAAGGGAATAAATTTATAAGACAAGAAGAGTGCCAAACTCAAACAGGAAGCTCCTTTAGTGTTAAAAATTTATTTTTTAATATTCCTGCTCGCCGTAATTTTTTGAAGGATGATGCCATTGAACTCAAACATATCATCGATGAATTTGAACGTGTTTGTTTACCTCATCCCACTATCCATTTCCAATTTTTTAGCAATGGTAATGAGATCTATAATTTACCATCATCTACAACCATCGAACGGATATCGGGTTTATTTAACAAAACTTTAAAACAAAGATTAGTTACCATCAGCGAAACAACAGATGTTGTAAAAATTACTGGTTATGTTGGTAAACCCGAAAATGCAAAAAAGCGCAGAGGGGATCAATACTTTTTTGTTAACGATCGTTTTATAAAAAGCCCATATCTGAATCACTCAGTTGTAGAGGCTTACAGAGATTTAATTGCCCAAGATTGTTATCCAACTTATTATTTGTTTTTAGAAATTAATCCTCAATTTATTGATATTAACATTCATCCGACTAAAACTGAAATTAAATTTCAGGATGAAAAAATCGTTTATTCATTATTGCATAGTGCCGTAAAACGTGCTTTGGGAAAGGCAAATGTGGCTCCCAGTTTGGATTTTAATTCGGAGATGAGTTTTGAAATCGACTACACAAAACATGTTTCTCAACCATCAGTAACAGTTAATCCAAATTATAATCCATTTAAAACATCTGCCGAAAATACTTATAGACAGCCTAAAGACACAGTATTAGAAAAGCACAATAAAGAAAACTGGCAAAGTTTATATGAAAGTTATACAAACCCTAATATAGAAAGTGATAGAAAAGAGATTTTTGAAATTGAAAAATCTGTTGAGCAACAAAAATTATTTTCAGAAAATAGTTTTCAAAAAAAAATCCAAGTTTATAATAAATACATTGTGTATCCTCATCAAAACGGTTTACTGCTAATTGACCAGCAAAGGGCACACGAACAAATATTATATGAGTATTATAAATCAATAAAAAATCAAAACAGTATAAAGGCTAGTCAACAAAGTTTGTTTCCCGTTACTTTAGAAGTTACACCGAATGATTTTAAATTGATAGAATCATTAAATTCGCATTTTAAAATATTGGGATTTGAACTTGAAGCGTTTGGAAAAAACACTTTACTCATAAGAGGTACTCCTGCTGAATTGATAGACGTTAATATACTTGAAATGATTGAAAGTATTTTAGAAAGTTATAAATTAAATATTTTTGATTCGAAAATGGATCCATTTGAAAATTTATGTAGGAGTTTAGCAAAAAGTGCGTCTATAAAATATGGAAAACAATTAGAAGACGAAGAGATGACAATAATGCTTGAGGGTTTATTTAAATGCGAAAGTCCTTGGTATGGAACAAATGGTAAATCAATCATGATGGAAATAAGTAAAACTGAAATAGAAACATTTTTTAAAAAATAGCAGTTGATGAGTTATCAAGAATTTAGGCCAACACAGTTTCAGCAATTACCAATTGTAGTAAAAAATATTTTAATAATTAACGTTGCTTTATTTGTTGCAAGTCGATTTTTATTTCAAAATTTTCCATTTGATGAATATTTAGATTTACATTATTATAAATCTTCCTTGTTTAAGCCCCACCAAATTATTACTTATATGTTTATGCATGCAGATTTCATGCATATATTGTTTAACATGATTGCTGTATACATGTTTGGGTCTATTTTAGAAAATATATGGGGTCCGAAACGCTTTTTAAATTTTTATATTTTAACTGGCTTAGGTGCTGCACTTGCTCAATACATTGCTTTTTATTTTCAATCCAATCAAATACTTGAAGGAATAAGTTTTAATGATGCTTATTTGGAAGGGAATGACTATCAGCAACAAGTGTATAACAGTTTTGTATGTCTTGGAGCATCTGGGTCAGTATTTGGTTTGCTGGTTGCATTCGCAATGATGTTTCCAAATACCTATTTAAATATTTATTTCGCCATACCTGTCAAGGCAAAATATTTGGTAATTGGTTACGCTTTATTTGAAATTATTACAGGCTTTTTAAATCGAGAAGGAGATAATGTTGGTCATTTTGCTCATATTGGCGGGCTTATTGTTGGCGTATTTATCATGTTAGTGTGGAAACGCAATAAAACTTTTTTTTATTAATTATTTTATGTCTTTCATTAAAAACTTTTCTCAAGAAGTTAATCAGGTAAATAAACTGACTTTGTTTATTGTTATTAACATCGCTGTTTTTTTAATCATCAATATTTCTGGCAACATTTTTGATTTTGATATTTTAAATTATTTAGCTTTTCCAGTAAAGTTTGAACAAGCGCTTCCTGAATTTTGGACAATTATTACTTATATGTTTTCTCACGATCATTTAGGGCACTTATTTTCAAACATGATTTTGCTCTATTTTAATGGAAGAATTTTTTGTAATCTATTATTTGAAAAACGTTTTGTGTTTGTTTATATTTTAAGTGGAGTGAGTGGTGCCATTTTTCTTCTGTTGTTTTCGCTCTTGAATCAAAGTTCGGAAATGGCTACAATTTCTGGCGCTTCAGCAGCTTCACTAGGTATTATATGCGCTTTAGCAATCTATTCTCCAAATTTGCCAATTAATTTATTTGGCTTGTTTGAAATGAGTTATAAATACATTGCTATGATTGTATTTGTTTTATTTACAATTATTGATTTTAAAAGTAACACCGGTGGTAAAATTTCTCATTTTGGCGGAGCATTTTTTGGGTTATTGTATGGATACCTTTTAAAAAATGGTGATGACTTATCATTGCTTTCATATTATAAATTTGCAAAAAAATCAAAATTGAAAGTAGTTCATTATGCCTCAACAAAAACAAATATAAATGATGATGTTATTCAAAAAGAAATTGACGCCATACTTGATAAAATTTCTAAGTCTGGATACGAAAATTTAACCAAATCAGAAAAAGAAAAGCTGTTTAAATTTTCTCAAAAAAAATGACTATCCTTCTGATTTAATTTAGGTAAATTGTAGCATTAAATTTATGAGCAAACTTCTTTACATATTTATTTTTATTTCATGTTGTGGTTTGTTGTTTTCTCAAGCCCCTAAAAGAATTGACATAGATCTTGCAGATGAGTATTTTCTTAAAAATAATTTTTTATTGGCTTTGCCAATTTATAAAGAGTTATTAAAAAGCAATCAAGAGAATGTTGAAATCCATAGTAAAATTGCTGATTGCTATTTGAACACAAATACCAATAAAGGAGAAGCTGTAAAATATTTAGAGTTTTGTAGTAAGGCTCCAAATGCTAAATCTGAAATATGGTTCAGGTTGGGAATTGCATTTCGTTTGGCAAATAAAATAGACGATGCCATTCAGTCATTTCAAAAATATATTGAGCTTGAACCCAAAAAAAAATCAAGAGGTGAAAAAGAAATCGAGATTTGCAATCATGCAAAAGCTTTGATGCATAACCCTGTTAATGTTTCATTTACAAATTTAGGGAAAGATATAAATTCAGAATTTGCAGATTATTATCCGATTGTTTCTCAAGACGAATCATTCATGGCATTTACTTCTAGGAGAAAAGGGCAAACAGCTGGTAAATTAGAAACAGATGGATATTACGATTCAGACATTTATTTTTCTAAATTAGAAAATGGTAAATGGTCTAAAGCCACAAGTATTGGACCAAAAATTAATTCTTCATTAGATGAACAAGTTGTAGGAATGAAACCAGATGGCTCAGAAATACTGATTTACATAGATCATATTGAAAAGTATGGCGATATATATTCCTGCCCTAAAAAAAATGGATTATTTGGAAAGTATTTGCCATTACCAGAATTAATAAACTATAAAACTGAACATTCAGCCTGTATTAGCGCAGACGGCAATACATTATTTTTTACCAGAGCAGAAAATATTGATACACAAACGGATATTTATATTTGCCGAAAATTACCCAATGGTAATTGGAGTGAACCTTTGAAAATGGGAGAACAAATCAATTCCATTTATAATGAAGACTTTCCTTTTTTATCTGCAGATGGCGTAACACTGTATTTTTCATCTCAAGGTCATAACACTATGGGTGGATATGATTTATTTAAAAGTGTTTGGAATCAGGAAGAAAACACATGGACTAAAGCAGAAAATTTAGGTTACCCAATTAATTCCACCGATGATGATAGAAGCATAAGTATTACACCAGACAATAGGGTAGGTTATTTAAGTGCTTATAGACCAGGTGGACAAGGAGATTTGGATATTTATAGAATTCGTTTTGATGATAACGAACAGAAGCTAACGCTTTTTATTGGAAATATTCAACTTGGAGATTCCCTTGATAAACCAAGCGAATACATCGCTAATATTTTAGCTGTAAATACGCAATCTAACGAAGAATTTTCGTTTGCACCCAATCCCAAAAATGGAAAATTTGTTATGTCTTTACCTGCTGGAACCTATGATATTGTTATTTCTTCTCAGGGTTATAAAGATCTCAAAGACAAGCTTATTGTTTCTGATTTAGGAGCCTTAATATCAGAAGAGAAAAAAAATTACAAACTAGTTAAATAGCCAGTGAGGAAAGTAATAATTTACAGTTGCATTATTTTTTTAAAGGTACCTTTACTTTTCTCACAATCATTTCAAATAGGTTTATTGAAATATTCTGGAGGTGGTGATTGGTATGCTAATTTGGAAACTTCTTTACCAAATCTTATTAAATTTTGCAATACAAATTTAAAAACCAATATCAATCCAGAGCAAGCGCTGGTTGATGTTGGAAGTGCAGAATTATTTAAATATCCTTTTATTCATTTAACAGGTCATGGTAATGTGATTTTTTCTAATCAAGAAGCAGAAAACCTTCGGAAATATTTACTGGCCGGAGGTTTTCTACATGTGTCGGATAATTATGGGTTGAATGTTTTTATTAGAACCCAATTAAAAAAAGTGTTTCCAGAATTAGAGTTTGTTGAATTACCTTTTTCACATCCAATTTATCATCAAAAATATAATTTTGACAAAGGGCTTCCAAAGGTTCATGAGCATGATAATAAAGCACCACAAGGCTTTGGTTTAGTTTATAAAGGTCGTTTAATTTGTTTTTATGATTATGAATGTGATTTAGGTGATGGGTGGGAAAACCAGGAAATCCATTCAGATAGTGAAGATGCTCGTGATAAGGCACTGAAAATGGGCGCAAATATTATCAGTTACGCTTTAATTGGAAAATAATCTAAATTATTTTGTACTCTTAATTGAGGCACTCAAATCTCATTATCTAAAGTAAATTTTAAAACAAGATGAAAAAACAACTTTTTTCCAAAAGAGCGTTGATGTTTTTTTTTATTATTTTAATTTTTGAAGATTGCAATAAAAATGATGCAAATAACCAAGGCTATTCTAAAGATAAAAACGGAAATTACTTCAAACTTTTAACGATAGGAGATGGAGAAATTTTTCCAACAGACGAATATATTTTAAAAATTAAAGCTGAACTTAAAACCCAAAGAGATTCAATTTTTTTTACATCTGATCATCAACACAATGATTTAATAATTGATTTAAGAAACCCTTTCATCAAAGACAATTATAACATTTATTTTTCTAAGTTAGTTGTGGGTGATAGCGCTTCATTTTTGATACCTCCGAAATTATTTTTTAAATCTTTTTTTAATACCAATGTCCCCAATTTTTGCATAATGGATAGTATTATAAAATTTAATTTTAAACTAAACGCTATTTTAAGTCAAGAAGAATATCGAAGCTTATTAAATGAAAAATTAGAGGATAAGGAGCTCCAAGAATTAAGAATGATTGACAATTTCTTAAAACACAATTATCCAAAAGTAAAACCCAATAAAGATGGTGTTTATGTCCTTGAAAAAAAATCAACTTCTTTTCAAAAAGTCAAACATGGAAATAGAATAACTGTAAATTACCAAGGCTTTTTTTTAGATGGTAAATTATTAGATGCCCATCCTCAACAAATCGAATTTAATTATGGTTTGCCTGACCAATTTGTAAATGGTTTAAATATTTTTATTGGTTCACTAAAAAAAGGTGAATTTTCAAAAATAATTGTACCTTCGCGGCTCGCTTTTGGAGAATTGGGTAATTCTAATCAATTGGTAAAACCCTATACGCCATTAGTGTACAACATAAAAGTTATTGATATAAAATAAAAAAAATGAAAAAACTCTCAATTTTATTAGGCGCTGTAGTGTTATTAGGCATTGCATCTTGCAGCAAATCAAAATACGACGGTTATAAAGTAGCCGAAAATGGATTAAATTATCAATTTTTTAATCATGACGAAAATGGATTAAAACCTCAAGTAGGAGATGGAGTAGGATTTAAGTATATTTTTAGAATCCTTTCAAATGATTCAATTTTAGTAAATTCAGCTAACACCAGTCAAGATGGTTCGGGTGTCACAAAATTCATCATGCCTAAATCTTCTTTTGTTGGAAGTTTAGAAGACGCTATGATGATGATGGCAGTAAATGATAGTGCTTCATTTATAGTAAGTGCAGATTCATTTTATTTGAAAACAAATCGTGCGCAACAATTACCTCCTTTTTTAAAACCTGGCGATATGCTTAAAGTGGAAATTAAATTGGTGGAAGTAAAAACTAAAAAAGAATTAGAAGAAAATCAGAAACAACAAGAGGCTGAGTTGGCCAAGTTGGGGGAAGCTGAAAAACCTCAAATTGAAAAATATGTTGCAGAAAATAAGATAACAACTAAACCAACTGCAAGTGGTTTATATTTTACTGAAACAAAAAAAGGAAAAGGAGCATTAGTTAAATCTGGGAATGAAGTTACAGTTAATTATACAGGTAAATTACTTGATGGAAAAGTTTTTGATTCTTCGGAAGGAAAACCAGAACCATTTAAGTTTATAGTTGGCCAAGGAATGGTCATTCCAGGTTGGGATGAAGCATTACAGTTAATGGCTAAAGGCGGGAAAGCAACAATTTTGATCCCTTCAAATTTAGGTTATGGTAATCGCGGAGCTGGTGGAGTGATTCCTCCTTTTGCGCCATTGGTTTTTGAAATAGAATTGCTAGATATTAATACTAATCCACCTCCTCCTACACAACAAATACCAGAAAGACAATAATGTTTTTTAATATCTAAAATAATTAATTCAATGAAAAAAATAATTTTAGCCGTATCATTATTTACTTTATTCGGAAATGTATCGTTTGCTGGAAACGAGAATAAAGGAAATGGCAAAAAACCAAAAAAACCAAAAATTAGTAAAATGGATAAAGAATTTTTAAACAAGCACCCAGAGGGTTTATACGCTAAATTTGAAACAAACAAAGGAAATATTTATTGCGCTTTAGAATTTAAAAAGACGCCTATGACCGTAGGTAACTTTGTTGGATTGGCTGAAGGAAGTATAAAAAACACAGCAAAAGCTGCTAATGTACCGTATTATGATGGATTAAAATTTCATAGAGTAATTCCTAATTTTATGATTCAAGGCGGCTGTCCTTTAGGGACAGGTTCTGGAGATCCTGGTTATAAATTTCCAGATGAGTTTGATCCCAGTTTAAAACATGTTGGCTCTGGTATTTTATCAATGGCAAATGCAGGGCCTGGCACTAATGGTAGTCAGTTTTTTATTACACACGTCAAAACAGATTGGTTAGATGGTAAACATACCGTTTTTGGCAATGTGGTTGAGGGTATTGAAATAGTAAATAAAATTGAAGGAAACGATACCATTAAACATTTGTTGATTTTAAGAAAAGGAAAAGAAGCTGAAGCTTTTGATGCCCCAACGGTATTTGAAACCGCAAAAAAAGGCTTAGATGCTAAATTAGAGGCGGCCGCTGCAGCTGAAAAAGCAAAGTCAGATAAATTATTGAATGAAACATATGCCAATGCCAAAACCACAGCAAACGGTTTACGTTACATTACGGAATTAGAAGGAACTGGAGCTTCTCCATTAGCAACAGATCAGGTTACAGTACATTACAGTGGTTACTTACTAAATGGAACTAAATTTGATAGTTCAGTAGACAGAGGAGAACCTGCAACATTTCCTTTAAATCAGGTTATAAGAGGGTGGACAGAAGGTTTGCAACTCATGAAGATTGGAGGAAAAACCAAATTTATTATCCCACCCGATTTAGGATACGGCGCTCAAGGAGCTGGTGGAATTATTCCTCCTAATGCTTGGTTAATTTTTGATGTTGAATTAATAAAAATAAACTAGATTAATATCTTCCTTAAATATAACAAGAAAGTTTTACCATTGCAGATAAAACCATTTTAAAAATATTGTAAGTTATTATTTTTCTCAATGTTTAATTAATTTGTAAGATAATACTACTTACAGTTATTACTGCAAAATGATTTTTTTAACTCTGCTTAATCCTTTTGTTTTTAAGATTACAAAATAAGTACCTGGGCTTATTCCACTTATTTCAACTAATGCATCCTGATTATTTCAGGGCAACCGCATCAGAAAGTTAATAAATCGGCCAAGTAATTCGTTGACCTTGCCGCTTCTTTTCTTCGTCTTCTTAAGCTTTTTTTGTCATTTTTTTGTCGAATAATATTAAGTGCCATTTTACGAATGAAGTTAA
>JBKDJY010000035.1:0-12778 GCA_046345275.1 Bacteroidota bacterium | reverse complement strand
GCCTTTACTTTTTTTGTTAACAAAGGATTATTGCCATTTGGCATCTTAAAAGCTGATGTTAAAGGGTCGTTGGCTTTCAAGGAAATGCTCATCGTTAAAATTAGCATCAGCCATAGATGGCTTAATTTAGAGGTTAATTGGTTCATCAAACAAGCGTTTGTTTTTGTGATAAAATTTGAATTTTTCATGGTTGTGCTTTTTCCTAACTTAAAAGTATTCATTATTAATCAATAAACAAAATTGAAAGTAAATTTCTTTCAAAATTTCAAATATATTTCTAGTAAAAACTTTGCATGAAATAAACCATCTTCATTTTTCTAAGCCAATTATTCAAAAACGAATGAGGTTTTTCTTTATTCTTCTCAAAAAGGAAAGTTTCGGCCACTACCCCGAAACTTTCCTACTCAATTTAGAACTAAACAGCACTAAAACAATGTGTTATTTATTACCAATATTCGTGCCTAAAAATCCATCAGCTCCATTTTTAAAGAGAATGATTGAAAAATGAGTGAGATTTTTCTTCACTCTTCCCAAAAAAAGGAAAGTTTCGGCCACTACTCCGAAACTTTCCCACTCAACTTAGAACTAAACTGCACTAAAACAATGTGTTATTTACTCACAATAATTGTGCCTGAAAATGAGTTTTTCATGGGTGAAATGAAAATGATATTAAAGGTTAAGTTGTTTTGGTTTAACAGATTAGGAAAACTTGTTGTATGAATCAAAATCATTCAAATCTTATAACATTTTTTGCGAAATAAAAATTCAAAGAATTTAATTATTCTAATTTCTAACGCATAAAAAATGAGTATTTTAGTCCGCTAATGTTACCAACATATAAAGATCTTAATAAGATAGTGGTTAGTGAAATTGAACAGCTTCAAACTTCTAAGTTGATTGATTTGCTCCAATATGTTAATTCTAATTCTAAATATTATCAATCCGTTTTTTCTAACAATTCTATTGATATTTCCGAGATAAAAACTTTAGAAGACTTGCAAAAAGTCCCAGTTACGACAAAAGATGCGCTTTATAAGTATAATAAAGATTTTATTTGTGTTCCTTCCGAAAAAATAATTGATTATGTTACCACCAGTGGAACCCTTGGCGACCCGCTAACTTTTATACTAACCGAACATGATTTAGAACGGCTTGCTTATAATGAATTCCTTTCCTTAAGTTGCGCAGGCGGTACAAAAAATGACATCTATCAATTAATGACGACCATTGACAAGCGTTTTATGGCAGGCATGGCTTATTTTTTAGGCTTAAAAAAAATGGGAGCTGGTGTCATTAGAGTTGGAAATGGAATACCTGAATTTCAATGGGATACCATTAAACGCCTAAATCCTACAATCGCTATTGCTGTTCCATCTTTTATTTTGAAACTCATTGAATATGCCGAACAACATCATATTGATTACAAAAATAGCAGTATTACAAAAATAGTTTGCATTGGTGAACCCATAAGAAATGAAGATTTCACTTACAATACCTTAGGAAAAAGGATAACCGATAAATGGCCAGTTCAATTATTTAGCACCTATGCATCCACTGAAATGGCCAGTGCGTTTACCGAATGTGAAGAAGGAAAGGGAGGGCATCATTTACCAGAATTACTTATTACTGAATTTTTAGATGAGAACAATCAACCTGTAAAAAAGGGAGAATCTGGAGAATTAACGATTACAACATTAGGCGTTGAAGGCATGCCACTCATTCGTTTTAAAACCGGCGATATTTGTAAAGCCCATTACGAACCATGTGCTTGTGGAAGAAAAACAATGCGCATTGGCCCCATAATTGGTCGTAAACAACAAATGATAAAATTCAAAGGCACAAGTTTATATCCCCCTGCCTTATATGATGTTTTAAATACCATTGAGTCTATTAAAAACTACATTGTTGAAGTTTACACCAACGAAATTGGAACAGATGAAATTTTAATTAACATAGGCGTAGTTAATCCTCCATCAAATTATGAGAAAGAATTAAAAGATCACTTTAGAGCTAAATTAAGAGTAGCGCCGAATATCATTATTGATCATCCTGAAAATATTTTGAAAAGACAAATGCTAGAAATGAATCGTAAACCTATTGTATTTATTGATAAAAGAAAATGAAATTATCATTGGTAATATTATTTATTTCGCTTCATTTTTTCGCTCAAAAAAAAGTAGCATTGGTTAAAACCATAAACAATCAAAGTGCTTACTATGAGTTAGAAGAAAAAAAAATTACATACTTCGAAAGTTCAGAAGCTATAATAAATGAACACATTTGCCCATATAAAGATGGAATGGCAAGGATAAGAAGAAATTCTAAATTTTATTTTATAAACAATTTCGGAAAACCTGTCTTCGAAAGTGAATATGAAAAAGCAGAAGATTTTAACGAAGAATTAGCTGAAGTTAAAATTGATGATAAATGGGGATTTATTAATAAAAAAGGAGAGCTTGTCATTAAACCTCAATTTTACGAAACAAAAATATTTTCTTGTGGGTTAGCAAGCGTAGCAATGAGTCCAAGAGGAAAACATGGCTATATTGATAAAACAGGGAAATTCATCATTGAACCACAATTTGATTTAGCCACAACATTTAATGATAATCAAGCATGGGTTTATTTAAATGGAAAATGGGGATTAATTAATAAAACGGGTAACTATTTAATACAGCCAAAATATTTAGAATTTAAAGCGAGTAATGAAGGATTTACTTGGGTGAAAATAGATGGTTTATGGGGAATGATTGATTCACTATATAATTATATCATACAACCTAATGAAAGAAATGCATTAATTTATTGTAAAAACGCATCTTTTAAACTATTCAATGAATTTCATGATGGTCTTATCATATTTCAATCAAAAAAAATGTTTGGTTATATGGATAAAAAACTAAAAGTAAAAATTAAAGCTGATTACGATAAAGCTTTTGATTTTAGCAATGGTTTAGCTTTGGTTGTAATTGACAAAGACTGGGGAATAATAGATTCTACGGGGAAAATAATAATTCCATTACAATATAAAGAATTAAAACTGAGCAACAATGAAATTTTTCCGGCCAAAAATCAAGAAGGATTGTGGGGTTATTTGAATATAAAGAATGAGTGGATAATTGCTCCTCAATTTAAAAATGCATATCCCTTTGAAGAAACAAATAACTAAAACTTAAAATGAAATTCTATAAATCTGAAAAGCCTGCCCAAATGAGCGACTTTGCCAAAGAGTTTAATTTTGATTTGTTAAGGCCCTATTTTGATAGCGAGTCGAAAGAAGTCATGGAAAGAATTTCGCAATATGATGCCTATCATAAAGCAATGGCTTTTATTTTTCCGACAATGAGTAAAGAGGAAATGATTAAAAAAGCTTTGGATACAAAATCTCCATGCGAATTTCAAAATGGATTTATGCGAACTGCAATTTGGTCTATTGTCAATAAAAGTTCAACCCATTTTACGTGGAGTGGGATAGAAAAATTAGACAAAGAAAAAGCATACTTATACATTGCAAATCACAGAGATATTTTATTAGATAGTGCATTACTCCAAATTGTTTTAGACAAGGAAGATTTTGAGACTTCAGAAATTACATTTGGATCTAATTTAATGGATGATGGTTTTATAACAGACTTTGGAAGGATGAATAGAATGTTTGCAGTAAAACGAGAAGGGACAGTAAAAGAATTATACGAAATTTCAAGGCAATTAAGTGCTTACATCAGACATACTTTGGTTGATAAAAAATCAAGCGTTTGGATTGCCCAAAGAAACGGAAGAACCAAAGATGGAAATGATTTAACTCAAACAGGGTTGCTCAAAATGTTAAATTTAAGCGGTAATAGCAAGGATTTTAAAGATAGCATTGCAGAGTTAAATATTGTTCCATTAACGATTAGCTTTGAATATGAGCCTTGTGATCACTTAAAAGTTCAAGAATTATATTTATCTAGTTTGCATAGTAAATATGTAAAAAGTCCTGGAGAAGATTTAAATCATATCATTACGGGCATAAACCAACCTAAGGGCAAAATACATCTTGCGTTTGGAACGCCTATATTAAAAGAGCTCGACGAAATTTATAAAATTTCAAACGAAAACGAAAAAATAAAAGTTGTAACGCAATCCATCGATAAACAAATTCATCAAAATTACAAACTTAATCCGGTCAACTATATTGCTTACGATATCGTTAATCAAACAGATTTATTTCAAAATAATTATAGCGAAATTGAAAAGCAAAAATTTATAGCGTATACAAATCAAAAAATTTCAACATTAATAGGCGAACCTGACATCTTAAGAAGTTTATTTTTTAAACTTTATGCTGCCCCAGTAAAAAATAAAATGTAGCAATTTTTATTTTCAAAAATTAATTCCATTCCTATCGTTTGGCGGCTAAAAGCCGGGGGCTTACGAAGCATCAACCATCTAAACCGACAAAAGGTTATTTAAAGATACTTACTTTATTAGTGAGCCGCAAATAAAATGTCACGAAGTGACCACTATTTTGCGCGCGAGCGATGACAGAGTCTGCCCGCTAGATTTTAGCTGCGGTTATGCGCTGGGCTTTCTGGTCTTGTTTATGTAATTTTTATTTTCCCGTCGCGTACTTGTTTTAAGAAGTCCTTTTGTTGTTCAAGAGTCATACCGACCATTTTGGCGGCTAACTTTTCTTTTATTGCCCGGAAAAAAGCAACTGTGTCAAATGTTTTTTTAGTCTTCATATTTTAAAAATTCAAGGGGCGTCCTAATGTCGATTAAAGGATAACCTAATTTTAAATTAATTGAATTAAATAATTTTATTTTGTCGTAATTCACAATGTGCTTGAAATTCCAACTCACTAAACAATCAAGTCTGTTTACAGAAGCTATTGCAATGTGAAAAGCATCATTCATGCTCGCTTGTCCCAAGGCTTTTTCACTAACGTAAGTTTCAGCAAGTTTTTTGGCCTCTTCATTTAATTCAAGATATTTGTAGCAGTCCTTTGGGATTAAAAGCTTAATGTCTTGAACATTTTGAGGAGCTAGACTTAATTCAGTCTCATTTACCTCAGAGAAATAAATATCGAAATCCTTATTTATAATGCGGTCAAAAAGTTGCTTTGTAACAACCTCGAATTCTTCGTCAAAATAGCCGCCAACTACTGAAGTATCTATATAAATTCGTTGTCTCATTATCGTTAGTGTAAAGGTACGAAATAAAATTTAAGAGGTGAAATGTCTGAATTGGTCGTCTGTCAAGCCTTGCGCATATCCTTTCAATTTAAGAAATATCCTAATTGCAAAAAAATCGAAAAACCCATTTCTAAATCTGTTTTTATAGAAAGATAATGTAACTTTACAAGAATTTTTTGATTATTTAGTCATAGAAAATGAAATCATACTTCTTCATATTAAACTTCTTATTTTTTTTCGGAATATCTGTTGCCCAAACCAATACGGATGCAAATGGCAAAAAGCAAGGGTATTGGAAAAAAATTGACCCCATCACTAAAAAAATAATATACGAAGGCCTCTTTAAAGACGATGTCCCGCAAGGATTATTTAAATATTACTATCCCAACGACTCCTTAAAAGCAAAAATGCTTTTTGTGCAAAATGGTAAAATAGGCTATTCTACTTTGTTTCATCCCACTGGAAAAAGAATGGCATACGGTAAATATATCAATGAAATTAAAGATTCAGTTTGGACTTATTATGACGAAAACGGAAGTTTAATCTCTAAAGAAAATTTTGTGTCAGGGAAAAAAGATGGGATTGTATATACCTATTTTACAGATGGAGTAGTGAGTGAAATGCAATCCTATAAACTTGGCGTAAAGCACGGTCCTTTCAAACAATATTTTGATAAAATTCACATAAAGGGAGAAGGCAATTACGTTAATGGCTTGATAGATGGCAAAAACTCTTATTATTATCCAAACGGCGTAATTGTTGCAACCGGTTATTATAAAAATGGATTAAAAAATGGGCCTTGGATTTATAATGAAAAAGACGGAAAAATAAAAGATAGGGAATTATATAAACTAGGAAAATTAGCGTCAAAAGCAGAAACGGAAGAATTTTTTAATAAAAATAAACGTTCAGATGATGCACCAAAAAAGACAGACACGACCATAAAAAGAAATAAACCTAATCCTTCCAAATAAAATAAAAATGAGTAAACATGGTAAGGTATTAGTAGCGATGAGTGGTGGAATTGATAGTTCAGTAGCCGCCATGATGTTGCATGAAAAAGGCTATGAAGTGATTGGAATTACCATGAAAACTTGGGATTACGAAACATCTGGCAGTTCAAAGAAAGAAACAGGTTGTTGTAGTTTAGACAGTATTAATGATGCTCGTTCAATGGCTGTAAACTTTGGCTTTCCACATTTTATTTTAGATATCAGAGAAGAATTTGGCGATCATATCATCAATAATTTTGTTGAAGAATATCTTGCAGGCAGAACTCCAAACCCTTGTGTATTGTGTAATACCCATATTAAATGGGAAGCATTATTAAAACGCGCTGACATGCTTGATTGTGAATTTATTGCCACTGGTCATTATGCTCAATTGCGCGATGAAAACAGTAGAAAAATAATTTATAAAGGCATTGATCATTCTAAAGATCAAACCTATGTTTTGTGGGGGTTAAGTCAAGAAAGTTTGAAGAGAACTCTTTATCCGATCGGGGCACATAAAAAAACTGAAATAAAACAAATGGCTAAAGATGCTGGATTTATTGACTTAGCGAATAAAAGCGAAAGTTACGATATATGTTTTGTGCCTGATAATGATTACCGAAATTTTTTAAAACACCGCTTGCCAAATCTTGAAAAATCAGTTGAGGGCGGTAATTATATTTATAAAGAAAAAAAAGTGGGCACACATAGGGGTTATCCATTTTATACCATTGGTCAACGAAAAGGCTTGGATATAGCGATGGGAGAACCAGTCTTTGTAAAAGAAATCATTCCCGAAACCAATACTGTTATTCTGGGAGACTTAGAAGATTTAAAAGAAATTGAAATAAATGTTAGAGATTATAATTTAATTAAATACGAATCTTTACCACAAGACTATGTGGCACTAACAAAAATACGCTACAAAGATGCAGGGAGATTAAGCACTATAAATAAAGTCGAAAATAAATTAAATATTGTTTTTCATGAATCTGCAACTGGAATTGCTCCAGGACAAAGTGCAGTGATATACGAAGTCAATGATTTAGTAGGTGGGGGATTTATTGATCGAAAACCTTTTATGAATTTTAAATAAATTCGTTCTATTCTCGCTGTTTAAAATTCTCTATCTTTTTTTAATGAAATAACTTCAATATCATATAATATTGGAGACTGAGGGGGAATTTTTTTATAATCCCCCAATAAGCCATGAGCTAAATGAGAAGGAATCAAAATGAGTGCACGATCCCAAAGTTTAAAATGTACGACAGCTTTGTGCAATCCATCTTCTACATCTTGCATACCAACTTTAAATTCTTTTACACCGTCTTTTTCTGATGAGTAACAAACAGTTCCATCTAATAAAGATAATGTGTATTTGATGGTAATAACATCTCCATTTGCTATGGAATCTCCTTTAATGGAGGGTTTATAAACAAAATAACGAATTCCAGATGTTGTTTTAATAAAATTAAATTGATGAGATTTTTGAAAATAATCCATTTCATCATTTTCCTTTAAAACCACGCTTTGATTGGCTTTGATAAATTGTTGTTTTACTTTTATTTTATCAATGGGGGTCTTAGGGTTAATTGTTTGTCCAGAGTCATTACAACACATTATAAGCAATAGTAATAAAATGAAAAAAAAATATTTTAAAATTTGCAAATAAGACATGAGTAAATTAAGAATTAGAACGCTTGATCTCATCAACTTCTTTTCTTACTTCTTGAATATGCTCTTGAATCGTGGAAGTAATATTACCAGCGTTTTGCTCTAAATCTTTTTGAAGACCATTGGCTGCATCTTTAAACTCACGGATGGTTTTTCCCAAGGTTTTTGCTAAGTTAGGCACACCTTTTCCTCCAAATAAAAGCAATACAACCAGTATAATCATTACCAGCTCTCCACCGCCTAAATTAAGAAACAAGACCGTTAATAAATTCATATTACAAATTTAGCATTAAATGACTTTGTAATTAAAATAATTTTGTAAAAACAAGAATGATGAACATATTGTGTGCTTTTTCACGATAGCTTAAAAATGGAAATCAAAAAATCTTTTTAGAAAACTACAAAAATCGTAAATGAAAATAAAACTATATCAGTAGAAAAATAATCAAAATTTATTTTGCATACGCAGTTGCTCGAACTTCTCTGATGACAGTAACTTTAACTTGTCCAGGGTAAGTCATTTCCGTTTGAATTTTTTGTGAGATATCAAAAGCTAATTGTTCTGATTGTTTATCGTCTACTTTATCTGCAGAAACCAATACGCGAACTTCCCTTCCAGCTTGTATGGCATAGGTTTTCTCTACACCATCATAAGCTAAAGCTAAAGCTTCTAAATCTTTCAACCTTTTAATGTATTGCTCTGCAACTTCACGACGAGCGCCAGGCCGAGCGCCACTAATGGCATCGCAAACTTGCACTATTGGAGCATATAATGTGAGCATTTCTATTTCATCGTGGTGTGCTCCAATGGCGTTAGTTACCTCAGATTTTTCTTTAAACTTTTCTGCTAGCTTCATACCCAATAAAGCATGTGGTAATTCTGGTTCTTCGTCAGGCACTTTACCAATATCATGTAATAAACCTGCACGTTTCGCTATCTTAGGATTTAAGCCTATTTCACTGGCCATTATAGCGCATAGATTTGCAACTTCTCTGCTATGCTGTAATAAATTTTGTCCGTAGGAAGAACGATATTTCATTCGACCCACCATACGAATTAATTCGGGATGTAAGCCATGTATACCAAGGTCAATGCAAGTTCTTTTCCCAGTTTCAACAATTTCTTCGTCAATCATTTTTCTGGTCTTTTCAACAATTTCTTCAATTCTTGCTGGATGAATACGGCCGTCCGTTACCAATTGATGTAAAGATAAACGACAAATTTCTCTTCTGATGGAATCAAAACATGATAAAGTAATGGCATCTGGTGTGTCATCAACAATAACCTCTACGCCTGTTGCTGCTTCTAAAGCTCTAATATTACGACCTTCTCGGCCAATAATTCTACCTTTAATTTCATCACTTTCAATGTGAAATACTGTAACCGAATTTTCAATTGCAGTTTCAGTTGCTAAGCGTTGAATCGATTGGATAATGATTTTTTTGGCTTCTTTATTGGCATTAATTTTGGCTTCATCCATCGTATCCTTAATAAAAGCCATTGCATCAGTTTTTGCTTCAACCTTCACACTTTCCAAAAGTTGTGCTTTTGCATCCTCTGCACTAAGACCAGATACTTTTTCTAATAGCTCAACTTGTCTTCGGTGCGATTTTTCTATTTCGTCACTTTTCTTTTTATATATATCAACTTGCGCCGCTAAATGATTTCGTTGGCTTTCAATTTCTTTATCTTTTTTCGAAATCTCTTCTATTTTTCTTGACAAATCTCCTTCGCGTTGTTTGGCTTTATTCTCTAAAACTATCAATTGTTGAGTTCTTTCATTAACGCTTTTATCGTACTCAGATTTTAATTGCAAAATTTTTTCTTTAGCCTGAAGTATTTTTTCCTGTTTTAAGCTTTCTGCTTTTAACTCTACTTCCTTTATTAAATTTTCTTTTTCTTTAATACTTCCCTTATTTAATCTCGAGTTTGCAATTAAAAAGCCAGCAACAACACCAACTATAAGAGCAACTGCAATAAATATAATAGCAAATGTTTCCATAATTTTATTTCAATGTTGCACTTTGTTATTATTTTAATAATTTTTTGAGGCAACTATTCAAAAAATCATTTTCAAAAAAAATGCACAAATAATATTGAATACTTTCAAATTATTTGTGCGTAAATTGTTTTAATTAAAAAACTAAACTCTATCCCTCTGCGTTTTTAATATTAATTTGATGCTGTCTTAATTGTTCACTTACATCATTTAATACCAATTTTAAAGTGCTTAACTCATTTTCAGCTGTGTTTTTATCATTGACTAGTTCACTTACTAATTGCAAAGAAACCATTGCCAACACATCTTTTTTATCTTTAATTCCAAATTTTTTTTCAAATTCTGAAATTTTTTATTTATAAGTTCAACCGCTTGTTTGATATTTGATTCGTCTTTAGCCTCAAGTTTTAAGGGATATGCCCCCCCCGCAATTTCTACTTTCAAACTAATTTCGCTCATCAAACAAAGCTATTTTTTTAAGCACTCAACAGAGAGATACATTTATCAATTTCACGCACCAACTCATTAATTTGTTTTTTCAGAATGGTCTCTTCAGAACCCTCATTACTCAAACTTTTTGACAAGATAACATTTTTTCTATGACTATCCAATGCTGATATATCAAAATTTTGGTAATCAACGTGTTGAGATAAAATGGAGATGCTTTCATTCATTTTTAGCAGCTGATTGACCATTTCCTCTTTTTCATTTAACAAGGTTAATCGTTCATCCGTTAAGGCGTCAATTTGTAGGAATAATCGATCTATAAAAGAGTCTTTTTCATCTGATTTCGTTGTTGATTTTAAATTTGAAATTTCAACTTCATAATCAGCAATTTTTGTGGTAAAGGTCTCTATTTGATTATTTAATTCTGTGATTGAAAGTTGAAGACTCGTAAGTTGATGTTCTAAGTCCAGTCGATTTGCAATTGCTGCATCTAATTCCAATTGAAGAGAATCAATTTTTTCCTCTTTAGTGTTTAAGGTTTTTAGTTGATTGTTTTTTTCTTCTAGTTCAATTTTTAAATAATCCATTTCGGTCTGAAAGGCCGAATTGCTGGCGGCTAAATGAGTTAACTCAAAGTTTTTAGCTGTTAACGTTTCCTTTAGCTCAAACACTTTTGCTTCTGAAATTGATTTAAATTCCGAAATCTCATCTTTTAATAGTAATGCAGCTGATTCTGTAACGCTTAGTTTATCTGATACGATTTCTATTTCGGAAATTAGAGATGTATTTTCGATTAACAATTTATTAAATTCTAGTTTTTGATTTTCTAATGCCTCTTGATGATTTAGCTCTAGCTCTGAAATAAACTGATCAATTGTTTGTTTTTCATTGAGCAATAATTCATTTAAATCATCAACTGAATGATTGAGTGTTGAGCAATGATTAGTTAAGTCAGAAATTTGATTTTTTTGTTCTTCAATAATCGCATTTAACTCTTGTATTGCGTTTTGATTGTCTTTAAAAGCCTCATTTTCTGCTAAAGCCTTGCTTAAATCTTCCGTTAATTTTGAATTTTGAGAGTTAGAATGCAATACTGCATGAGACAATTTGATGTCATATTCTAATTTCAAATTTTCGATTGATACTTCAGACTCTGAAATAATTTTAGCAATTTCTTCTTGGTGAGCCACCGTTAACTCATTTTCTTTTTCAGCAAATAAGGCATTAATTTTATTTAATGAAAAATTAATTTCATTTTCAAAATTAGATTGATGTTCTTGAAGTGAATTATTTAGTTCCAACAATTGTGCTTCGTGTACGCTTAATAATTCGGCTTTTTCATTCTCCCATTTGTTATTTAACTCACTTATTTGTAATTCATAACTTTGCGTTAATGATGAAATCGTTTCGCTTGTAGAAGCATCGAAATTTTCTATTTGTAAATTCGATTCCGTTTTTAAATTATCTATTTGCGAGTTAAATTGATTTTTTAATTCTTCAATTTTTGCTTCATATGATGAAATTATTTCTTGCTTTGCAACATCAAAAGAATTTGTTAATTCAAAGATCTTTGTTTCTAATTCTATGATTAGGTTGTCTTGAGCTGAGAACTTATTTGATTTTAATTCCTTTATCTGATCTTCATGCAATGATTTTAAAGTTGAAATCTCATGATTTGAATTGAGTTTTAATTCTTCTGTTTTTATTTCATGTTCAAACGAAATATTCGCTAATTGACTTTCTAAATTTTCAATCGTAAGATGCAATTCATTTATTTCATTTTGTTTTTCTGTTAATTGTTCAGCTATTGTGTTTTTTAAGTCTCTAAAAAATGTGATTTCATTTTTTAAACTAGAATTGTCACGTTCCATCACAACTAATTTTGTGTTGAGAACATCAATTGAAACTTCTAAACGCTTACAATCTTCATCACGTTGAATTAATTGATTTCGATAATCACTTAAAGAGCGTTTTACTTGATTAAAGTCTTTCCGAAGTATCACGTCGTTTTTCAATACTTCTTCCAATTCTGCTTTAATACTTTCTATATTCATAAAAATTAATTAGTAAAATGTTTTAAATAATAAATGAGTAACAACCATATTTTAAAATAAAATATTTGTTATTTGCTAAAAGTAATTGATTGAAAAAGTCAATTTACCTTAACCATCATGTTTACATCAACAACTGGTTGTTAATTAAACTTCATTAACTAGAATTCCCTGAGAGGCTTTTAAAGATTGCTTATTTACCGATTAAGAAAGTGAGATTGAAATGAGATAAGCAGATTAAATGATGTCGTCACTAAATGCAAATTGAAAATTCATTTAGAGAAAAACATTTAGATAATTAGAGTCTGCTCAAAAACTAAAAATGCATGTAAAATCAACACTTTTGAGACATTTTTCACATTTTATCTGCAAGTATAAAATGATATAATCTCAATAAAATAGTTTAAAAAGAGTGCGTTTGTTTTTTTGCCTTTAT